>JAFUBI010000244.1 GCA_017460285.1 Oscillospiraceae bacterium
CCCCACCGCCATCTTTTCTCAAATACAGATCAAGCAATTCGTCAACTTGGGGTACATTTATACTTGATGAAAAATATATGTTGTACGAGGATCCATCAAAATCTGGCAGCACATTGCTTGTTTGAACATAATCTATATTATTGTTCTTTAACACCTCCACATGCTTTTTTCGTTTCATAACAATCGACAGATCATTCATTGTAATAACTTCAGATATCACTAAAAGAACTGCAAAACACTCAAATAAGAATGACTTTAATAAATATATTTGTTTTTCTTTCATTGTTTAACACCTTCTTCCTTGGTTTTTCCATTAATTTTTGAAGGAAGGATTAAAAGGCAAATAATTACAAATGAGTTAAGTAAGCCCTCACGAAAAGAAAGAGACTGTAAACTAGTGAAAGTAAACATAGTTATTGCAAAGATAATAAGGAGTATTATCAAATCGACCATTTTTATTCTCTGTTGTAATGACCTACTAAAAGATTCCTTATCGTCTATAGATGTCAACAATTGGATATAACAGTAATAATTACATAATAGTGCCATACAAACTAACTGAGAAAAAACAGAACGTATTAACACCGCCTTACTAATTAGGGTTTGTGTTTTATCTGGGTCATTTACAACAGTATTTCTAATTCCTTTCTCAGTAAGCATTTTACTCAATTGCCTTACATTGCTAGTTACGTAGTACGTGCCACTGGCGTTGGAATCCATTTCTAGGGGATACATAAACTCTACATTATTGTTGATCTCATATATATCGCTAAGATCACATACACAAACCTTGTTATCTATGCTAATCGGTACAAATACACCGTCCAAAATATATATTGAGGATATTTCATGGGCGTCTGACACAAAAACAGTGTTTTGATCTCCATCTATTGCAAATCGTTCAATGTAGTCTATGTATCCAAATCCTGCAGGGCAATACCCGCTTTTCAATATGAAGTTTTTATTTTCCTTTGAAAATCCGTCTATTATTTCATATACATACTTAGCTTCCCTAAATGTAGGGTAATCAACGTACAGTATTCCTATCTTTTGACTACTATATGGACTACTTTTTGATATCAATAGTACATTAAGTAAGATTATTAAAACTAAGAGCGCTTTCCCAGCTCTTATGAACTTTATCTCCAAATTCTCCTCCATAAAAGCATTGTTGTTCAAATACAATTTGGGCAAACTGAATTGTTTAATTCGCTTGCCCAAATTATTCAAATTATTGAGCATTATTAAGGCATTGAATTCAAAAGGTATCTGTTGTGTTTGTAGCTATTTAAGTGCAGAGACTACAAACGAAATACTGTTAACCATTTTTTCGTCTTTTTCCAACTAGAACTGATATCAACTGCCTATAATAGCCTGCTCGTTTTCTCTACCTAACACACTTAGGTGTGTCTGGCTGATAGTTGATTCCCCAGCAAGGAACCTTTGAAGCTATCATTGCTACCAACAAGGTAAGCGAGGATAGCTTTATCAGCAATTAATACATAATTGCCCCCCCTTCCGTCGTTTTTGTCGTTTTTACCCTATCATCTGTATTTCACATTTAAAAGCCAGACGGCGTGAACGACATTTTTGACGGCGTGAACGACGTTTATCCTATGCAACTAAGGTGATACAATTGAATCATGAAACTTAATATATTTATTGCTGATGATGACAGCACAATTACAGACCAGCTTTCTAAAATCATTAAAGAATGGTCTGCGCGAACTAACAACGAAATAAATCTCCTAATAAAAAATGGCCTCAATGAGGTCACTCCTGTTATGGTATCTCCCTTTGATCTTGTGATACTAGACATAATGATAGGGGACGCTAATGGTATTGAGTTTGCCAAATCGCTTCGAAAAATAGGGAGCGATGCTTCAATTGCTTTTATAACAAATTTCGTACAGTTTGCAGTCGATGGGTATTCAGTTCATGCTGTTTCATATCTCCTTAAGCCTTTGGACCCTGTTTCCGTTGAGCAACTACTTGAAGAATCCCTGACAATGACCGGTGATTTCTCATCAGGAAAGATCAAAGTCTATCAAAACGGAAAGTATAAACTTATTGCAATCAAATCAATTATCTTCATAGAAGTGCTAAACAAACACCTTATCGTCCATTTGATTGATAAAGAAGAAACATACTATATGTCTTTTAGCGCTCTGGAACCACAACTATCTGGATCAAATCTTGTTCGTTGCCACAGGAGTTACATAATAAACTTAGAGTTTGTGCGTGAAATGACTTCCAGCGCTATTGATTTGTACGGCATATCTCAGCCCATTCCTGTTGGTAGATCTTACCTTAGCAGTGTAAAAGAACGTCTATTTCGTAAGAGGAGTGTTAATAACCTATGAGTATTGATTTGTGGTCACTCTTAGAAACGTTAACCAATTTACTAGACAGCTATCTTATACTGTTGATTGTTTCCTCATCGCTACGGCTCCGCTATGACAATAAATGGTTATGGGTAGCGTATACGGTTATTCTTTCCGTCATTTGCGGTATAGCCAATACTTATTGCACTTCCTTGATACAACTAATCATTATCTTGTCACTTTCCCTATTACTTTTTACGTTGTTTTTTACCATAGGACCAAACTCTATCAAAATCCTATGGACATTATTAACACAATTGATATTTTTCGGTGTAGATATGCTCTACACCAGTTTAATCCTTAAGGTACTATCTAGCCTTCCACCAGAGATAATCTACCAGCCAGGACCAGTTCGCCTTTTCAATATTATTGTGAGTCGTCTAATACTAGTATCGATCGTTTTCTTGATTAGAAAGAAAAACGTTTTTTTACTGTCTAATGCTCCTCAAACGATTCTTCTTATCAGTTGCCTTCTTTTATCCTTTGGTTCTCTAATTCTTCTAGCCTTTTTATTTGCGAAGGATCATGTATATGATAACTATTTGATCATTAGCACATTATTGTTATGTTCCGTAAATGTTCTGTACATCTATCTATTCTTGTCTTTGCAAAAGAGAGATGAAATCATAAAGGAAGACTCACTTATTATTCAAAAACTAGAAAGCGATCAAGAAAGATATATCAGCATACAAAACCATATTGATGACTTGGAATCTTGGAAGCATGATATGAGAAAACATTTTCACACCATATCATCCTTATCTCAATCCAATGATCCAAACAAGGATAAACAAATAATATCGTATATATCGTCAATTGAGAAAGGTCTTGAATCGACCAATACTTTCATCAATACGGGCAATACTCTTTTTGACAACATAGTCTGTAGATATTGTTCTCAAACGACCAACTTAAAAATCTCAACAAAAATTGAGTTGCTAGTTCCTCCGCTATCTTTTATTGATGCTGTCGATCTGTGCAGCATATTAGGAAACATGTGGGAGAATGCCATAGAGGCTTGTATTAAAGCGATAGACAATACTGTTGAACCTTTCATCATTTTTCGAACATTTGTGAATGCTAATCATTTTATTATGGAGTTGACCAATACCTCGATAACTCCTCCCGCTGAGAATTTCAAAAGCTCAAAAAAATCTCCAGGGCACGGTCTTGGAATAAAGTCTATTAAGAAATTAACAAAAAAATATCATGGTATATGCGATTTCGATGCCAGCGAAAAGGTGTTTACGTCAAGAGTTGCTATCCCAGTAAACACAGTCTCTGCTGAAAGCATAGACCAATGTGTTGTCTTGAACTGGAGAAACGAAATATGATTCAATCTATAGCACGGATGTACTCACTCGCTCTTTTTGAGAGAAACCTTATATCAGAAGACGACCGGGAGATCCACGAGTACGGTCTGACCGCCTTACTCATGAACCTCATAAACTATGGTTTATGGTTACTGCTTGGTATTGCATCTTCCACTTTGCCGGAAACTGTTTTTTTTCTTATTAGCTATACCGTTTTGCGCAACATAATCGGAGGGTGGCATGCATCAACTCCAAGTAAATGTACCTTTTGCGGAATTTTGATGTGGTTCGTTGTAATATATGTTTATAAACAACTTGTATTGTCTCGTCAGTTATTTGTATGGCTCATGGTCTCCATCTTTTTATGTCTTCTCGCTATCGTTATAAAAAAAGACTTGTCATTTGAACGTAAAGCATCAGGAATCATCTGCCTATCCTGTTTGTGTGTTCTTTCTTTCATATTTGAGAACGCATCTTTATATAGTTATTCCACCCTAATAGTTTTATCCTTGCTATGTAACATAATCATGAACATGCTGCTGTTATTCGAAGCGAAACGTGGCACTAACGAATAGTATGCATGTATCATTGCCGTAGCAAGCAACATCTCTGTATGGATAATTCCGACTGAGGTAGTTTGTTAGATGTCATTACCCCCTGATGCCCCGATAAGGTTTTAGGAATATCCTAACAAGGACCGTTTGCAAAAGAGGAACACAAACGGTCTGCTTGCTGAACTTATGCAGATGGTTTTATGCAAGTTGTGTTTGTATACACAAACACACTGCTTGCTGAGATTTTGTCTCTGTTTTCTTTTACAATCACAATTAGCCTCCGTCGCATCTAGGTTGTATTTATCCTACCTTTGTGTATAATATAATAAGGAGGTATTGGATAATGTTAATTGACACAAAGAATATAGTTTCCATGACAGAAGCTAATCAAAACTTTTCTAAAGTTGCGAGACTTGTTGATGATAATGGTGCCGCAGTCATTCTTAAAAACAATAAGCCAAGATACTTGATCATCAACTTTGATATCTCAGAGTCGATGCAAACTGCATCAGAAGAAAGTGTTTTTGAAATTTCAAAAAGACTTTTAAAACAGAATCGGAAAGCATATGAGGAATTAGCAAAATGATCATCTTATCCAAAGAACTGGTCATAATGCTACATCAAGAACTCATTGAGGAGACCGGCGGATTACACGGAATCAAGGATGAAGGATTGTTGGAGTCAGCACTTTCCACTCCGTTTCAGACGTTTGAAGAACGAGATCTGTATCCGTCAGTATACCAAAAGGCTGCAAGATTAGGATTTGGTCTTACTTCTAACCATGCGTTTATCGATGGGAATAAAAGAATCGGTGCGCATGCTATGTTAATCTTTTTAGAGTTAAATGATATCCATATCTCCTATACCCAAGAAGAATTATCAACCATATTTCTTGAGATCGCTTCAGGATATAAAGGATATGAAGAACTGTTGAATTGGATTATTTCTCATCTTGCATGAGCAATCTGCCATTAGGGTAATCCGTTCTGCCGTGAAAAGTTTTGGCTTCTCTGCGATCAATAATCTGTTTGATTGGTAGTAAAAGTAGGATCATCCCTTTATTGCACAGGCAGCCGCCAAATATACGCCAAATATAATAGTTTAAACGATGGTTGTCCCTTTTTCGTCAATTGATATTGACATTTTTGTATTTCCATTTAGAATTGTCTCACACTCATCAAATAGGATGTAGCTGTTGACGCGTGATGCGTCTTTCTCCCTCTTGGAAGACAGCTGCATTTTTGTTTTCTTGAGCCATTATGCTGTTTGACAAACCGATATAGGAACTCACGAATGCAGAAAAAGAAGCCTGTAAATGAGTCCTGTTTTCCGGATGACGTGATTCAGACGTTGGCTGAAGTGCTGTATCCTCTTATAGTTCGTTATTATGAGAACGACCCTTCTTTCAGCCAAGTATCAAATGATTTGGAGGAGAAACAAGACTCAGTAGATCGCGAGATCGCTTAAAAAAAGCGAAAATACATTTGTCATTTTCCTATACCCATTTTTAGCCGCAAGGAGAAAGTAATGAAAGCCGTTATCTATGCCAGGTATTCATCTGATAATCAACGAGAAGAATCCATAGAAGGTCAAATACGGGAATGTTCCGACTTTGCTGAAAAGAATAACATGACTGTGATCCAGACCTATATAGACCGAGCCTATTCTGCCAAAACAGATAACAGACCATCTTTTCAGGAAATGATTCGTGACAGCGCTAGAAAAGGATTCGATGTAGTAATCGTTTGGAAACTGGACCGTTTTTCCCGTAACAGATACGACAGCGCGAGATATAAGGCGGCGCTAAAGAAAAACGGAGTAAAAGTCGTCTCCGCCACAGAGAAAATCTCTGAAGGCTCAGAGGGCATAATACTGGAGGCTGTTCTTGAAGGATTTGCTGAGTACTACAGTGCTGATCTTTCTGAAAAGGTAACCCGTGGCATGACCGAGAATGTTCTTAAAGGAAAGTATAACGGTGGAGACTTAACACTCGGATATTCACTTGATGCTGACCATAATATCGTCGTTGATGAAGCAGTTTCTCCCTTTATTAGAAGAGCGTTTAAAATGTACGCTAACGGGGAAAAAGTTAAAGATATTATTGCCTATTTCAATACTTACGGGGTGAAAAACAGTCGTGGGAAACAGGTGAATTATGATACCGTCCGTAGACTACTAAGTAACAGGAGATATATAGGTGAATACACATTGAATGGAGTAACCGGAAGAATTCCTGCCATCATTTCAGAGGATCTGTTTGATAAAGTTCAAACACTTCTCGCCAAAAACCGTCATGCACAAGCAAGAGGAAAGGCGAATGAAGAATACCTGTTGTCAACAAAATTGATTTGTGGACATTGTGGAGCAATGATGCGCGGTGAAAGTGGAACAAGTTCTACAGGTATAATATATCGTTATTACAAATGTGCATCCGTCAAAGAACACACACAGTATTGTCCTCAGATTCCAATACCAAAAGATTATATCGAAGATCTAGTAATCCATCATTTAGTTGAACTGATATCTGATGATGCCACGATTGAAGCAATTGCAAATGTCGTTATTGCTTTTCAGGAAACTCATGAAAATCCAGAATTGAAGTTGCTGGAAAACCAGCGAAAAGATGTATCTTTCCGCCTCGGTAATTTGCTAGCAAATCTCGAACTTGGAATCAGTTCTCCTTCTATACTTGCCCGTATTCAAGAACTAGAAGATAATAAAGCCCAAATTGAAGCGCAAATAAATAAAGAAAGGCGTAACAATCCTATTCTTAGCAAAGAGCAGATCATCTATTTCCTTCGTAGTTTAAGGCCAACAGATATAAATGAGATTAGTCAGAGACGCGCTCTGATAAACACTCTTTTGAATCGTGCTATTTTGTACGATGATACTCTGGAAATTTTCTTTAATTACGGCGACCGCTCTAAGTCTATAACTCTGCAAATAGCAAAGCGTTCGAATTTTGTGAAATCAGGTTCACCACTGATAAAGCGGTCTTGAACCGCAAAAAATAGGACTAGGGTGAATGCCTAGTCCTTTTCTTTTTGATCCCTTTTATGACACTACTCCCCTCGCTTTGCTGATCGCTTCTCCGATCTCATCAGCAGGTCCAAAGAAGTCCGTGTACATTCCGTCAGGCAGTCCATCCTCCAATCCTTTTCCGGTCAATAGAATGTGATCCACCTTGTTTTCTCTGCACACTGCGCCGTTGATATCGTTTTGCCATCTGTCACTGAATACCTCAATGAATGTAGTTCCCTCCCGCATATAGAGGCAATTCGTTGAGTTCGCACCATGAGGGCTGAGAATGAGATCCGCATTGTAGAAATACGTGATCTGCTCCAATACGCTGTGTTCCTCCGGAATAAAAGGAACGAGTCCGTACTTCTCAGTGATTTCATCCCCATTCAGCATTTTTCTGGTTCCGATCCGCTTAACATATAGTTCTTTTGGGTAAGAGGGATCTTTCACAAGGTTTTTCTGTACTTCTTTCGCATAGTTCGAAAGGACCTTTGTCCTCGCATCTCTGTTTCCGGTTTCCGGACCGATGAAGATGAACCGTTCAAACACATATACCTTTTTCAAAGCAAGGTCATCAATAAAGAGGATCCTGTCTCTGTCCACTCCCATGAGATCCATCAACTGCAGGTTCGAATCGGACCTCGCCATGATATATTTTCCCCGATATCCCGCTTTTTCCAGCAGATAGACCTTGTCCATGTTTTCAAAGGAAAAATGCCAATAATTGGGAGAATATCTTCTAGTGAGAGCACAGTATTCGCCCTGCATGAAGATCTTCTCAGGGATCGGATCCTTCAAACGAAAAGGATACCTCAACAGCAAACTGACATCATATGTCCCGTATTGATCTTCAAAGTTGCGCAAAATCTTTCCATCTTCTTTGAAAAACAGGATATCCGATCCTCTGTAGTGATCCACCGGCGCCCCAAGCATTTCTTTACAGACGCGCAGCCGATATCCCTCTTGGCGGATATGGATACTGGCATCCCCTTCGCAGTCGAACTCATCGATGTCCGCAACATCCTCCATCGCCCCTGTAAAAAACAGGGGAACTCCTTTTTCTTCTATCCCTTTCTCGACCTCTTCACGGATCAATTTGTTTGAGATGCAGACGATGATCTTTTCAAACCAGCCGTCCTTGTAGTCCTGAAAGATCTCAGACGGGTCACTTACTGTCAGATCCCAAAACTCATCTGCTTCTCCGCTTTTTTCCCTGTCGTAGATCTTCCGGACCTGAAACCGTCCTCCCCAATACTTGAGGAAACTTTCGGCGGTCCTTTTCCCATAAACTCCATATCCGTAGATCGCTACCTTCATCTTTTTTACCAATAATATTTGCCAATAAGTCAAAACCACTAGTAAACTAGTGGTTTGAGCAAACCCTAGAAGGGTTATTACTTGCTTGCCCTCTGAAAGAAGGCATTGAAAGGTTACCATAGCATCACTACTACAGGCTGCCGCTCTAAGCGGCAGTTTTCTTATGCCTACTTTCTCTTTTCACCCGTAAACGGGTCCACAAACTCTTTGAGACTGATCTGGTCTAATGCCAGATCTTCTTCAAGTTGATTTTTGATGTACTCTTTGATGACTCTTTCGTTTTTGCCTACCGTATCCACGTAGTACCCTCTGCACCAGAAACTCCTTCTTCCGTATTTGTACTTCAGATTCGCGTGTCTGTCGAAGATCATCAACGCACTTTTGGATTTGAGTGTCCCTACGAACTGTGCTACACTCATGTACGGTGGAATGCTCACGAGAAGATGGATGTGATCCGGGCATGCTTCTGCTTCGATGATCTCCACTTTCATTTCTTTGCACAGTTTTCGGATGATCACTCCTATGTCTGCTCGCAGCTCACCGAATATCACTTTTCTTCTATACTTGGGTGCGAAGACGATGTGGTACTCGCAGCGGTAACTTGAGTGCGCTGTGTGATTGATTTCATTTTTCATTTGTTTTTAACCTCCATTGAATTCTGTAGTGATGCTTGATAACCAGCACTATTCTATTCTTTGGAGGTTGTTTATTCCACTTTTTATCCACCCCTGGTAGAACCAGGGGTTTATTCAAGCTTAAAGCGCCAAAAAGGTATCCCTTCCGGGAATGATTTCCCAGAAGGGATCTTTGCTTTATTCTTCCTCGGTCAGTTCTTCTGACAACATCTCTTCGATCTCGTCCTCAGTTGGCGCATCGATGACTACTTCAGGAGTTTCTGTGCTTGGAACTTCCTCTACCAGATCATCTCTTTCCGTGGTAGCCACAGTGACGAGTCTGTCGCCCTCTTCCACGCGCATTACACGTACACCGCCGCCGTATCTGCTCTGCGTGGCAATCGTATTGACGTGGATGCGGATAACGGTGCCGTTCTCACTGATGAGGATCGCGTCATCCCTGTCCTCATTGACGGGACGGACACCTGCTACTGTGACGCCATCTTCGCAGTCATAGTTTCTGGAACCCAATCCGCCGCGTTTCTGTAGGTGATAATTCTCGACCTTCGTCAATCTTCCCTTACCCTGGTCGGTGACTGTGAGGACCTTTCCGTCCGGATTGCAGATTGCCATGCCAACGACTTCATCTCCCTCTTTCAAGGTGATCGCGCGAACTCCACGGGTCGTTCTGCCCATAGCACGGGCATCGCTCTCCCGGAAACGGATCGCCATACCGAATTTGGTCGCGATAAGCAGGGTATCTTCACCTCCGGTGACGCCTGCCCACGCGAGCTCATCCCCTTCATCCAGATCGATACCGAGGATGCCGGTCTTGCGGATCTTCTGGAACAGATTGAGAGCGCTTCTCTTCACGACACCGCCTTTTGTGACCATGACCAGGTATTTGCTCTCGTCGGCGAAATCATCGATCTTGAGGACCGAACTGATCTTTTCGTTGGGTAACAGCGGGAGGATATTGACGATATTCGTTCCTTTGCTCTGTCTGGATCCCTCCGGAACCGCATAGCTCTTGATGGTATAGACACGTCCGAGGGAAGTCATGAACAAGAGATGGTCATGGCTGTTGCAGGAATAGAGATCTTCCACGAAGTCCTCATCCTTCCGTGCCATGCCGTTGACGCCTCTTCCTCCTCTTCCCTGTGCCCGATATTCGGACACAGACTGACGCTTGATATATCCGAAGTGGGTCCTTGCGATGATGCACTCCTCTTCAGGAATCAGATCCTCGATGTCCACATCTCCGGAGACCGCTTCGATACTGGTCTTTCTCTCATCGCCGAACTTCTGAAGGATCTCTGCCAGTTCAGACTTGATGATGGATGTGAGGTGAGTTTCATTCGTAAGGATATCCTCATAATCCGCAATCTTCTCGTTGAGTTCAGCCAACTCGTCCTCGATCTTCTTGATTTCGAGTCCGGCCAACTGTCCGAGACGGAACGCCACGATGGCGCTAGCCTGAGGATCGTCGAACCCGAATTTCTCCATGATGGCTGCTTTCGCTTCAGACTGTCCGCCGTCCGTATGACGGATGGTGTAGATGATCTCATCTACGATATCGATGGCTCTCTTGAGTCCTTCCAGGATATGAGCGCGTTCTCTCGCCTTCTTCAGGTTGAACTGTGTCCTTCTGCGGACCACTTCTTCCTGGAACTCGATGTATTTCTCAAGAACGGTCTTGAGGTCCATGACCTTCGGAACGCCGTGATCCAGCGCCAGCATGATGACGCCCACCGAATCCTGCAGCTGGGTCAGTTTGTACAACATGTTCAGGACGATCTGCGCGTTCGCGTCTCTCTTGAGTTCGATGACGATGCGCAGCCCTTTCTTATCCGACTCATCCCTCAAATCGGAGATCCCTTCGATCCTTTTGTCCTTGACGAGATCCGCAATGTTCTTGATCAACTCCGCCTTGTTTACCATATAGGGGATCTCGGTGACCACGATGCGGTTTCTTCCACCGTGCATCTCCTCGATCTCGGCACGTCCCCTGAGGATGATCTTTCCTCTTCCGGTCGCGTAGGCTGCGCGGATACCACTTCTGCCCATGATGATGCCGCCGGTGGGGAAGTCCGGTCCCTGAATGAAGTTCATCAGGTCGAGAACGTTGCAGTCCGGATGATCGATGAGATAATCGATGGCGGACACCACTTCCGTGAGGTTGTGGGGAGGAATGTTCGTAGCCATACCGACAGCGATTCCCTGGGAACCGTTGATCAGCAGGTTCGGGATCCTTGCCGGAAGGACTTCCGGTTCTTTCGTCGTATCGTCGAAGTTCGGGACGAAATCCACGGTATCCTTATCGATATCCGCAAGCATGAGGTTGGCGATACGCGCCATCCTGGCCTCGGTATAACGGTAAGCAGCAGGCGGGTCTCCGTCCACAGAACCAAAGTTTCCCTGTCCTTCCACCAGCGGATAACGCATGGAGAAAGTCTGGGCAAGGCGGACCAGTGCGCCATATACGGACGCGTCTCCGTGGGGGTGATAGGCACCCAACACGGAACCAACGATGGTAGCACACTTCCTTGTGGGCTTCTCATGCGTCAGACCGTTCTCGTCCATGGAGTACAGGATCCTGCGGTGGACCGGCTTCAGACCGTCACGTACATCCGGCAATGCGCGGCTGACGATGACAGACATGGAGTAGTCCAGAAAACTCTGTTTTATCTCCTCTTCAACGTTGACCTCTACGATCTTCTCATTTTCAAGATTGAATTCTTCCATTAAAGTCACTCTATCTTTCTGTTCTTGTTACATCCAGTTTCTGTTGATTATGATCGCTTCCAGGGATTCCAGTCTTTCCCTCTCATCGGAGGAAAGAGCTGTCCTGGGAAGACACAGTCTCCCCATCGGGGAAGTGATCCGGTAGATCCGGTCTCCCTTTTCCACCACTTCGATCTCATCCCACAAAGCTCGGTAGGAGAGATCGTCCTCGAATTTTCCCGCGGCGATTCCCTCTCCGTTCACACGGAGGTAAAAGGGCTTGCCCTTGATCTCTTCCGCCGTAGCCTTCACGCGGAACCTCACATAAAGGAGCATCGAGATCCATGCCACAAGGGCTACCGCATAGGCACCGAGCACCTTGAAGGACGGCAGTGGCATCTCAAGGATCATTCTCAGGAGGATGATCGCTGTCATCGCGATGATCATCCCTGTGGACAGCAGGCGGGGAAGATCCCCGGTTCCTGTATCCGCCCTGGCGATGATCTCCGCATCCTCCGGGCTCAAATAAAAAGTACGTTCTTCTCTTTTCTGCATCTTATCTAAAGGGGTGGTCCTCCAGAACGGGCTTGAGGTCGTATGCCTCCACCACGTTCGCCATGACCTGCAGCAATTTTTCTTCGGTCGCGGGATCGATATCCCGTTTCGTCAGCAGGGCTCTTTCAAAACCTGCCAACCGATTCTCCTTCGGCCGGTATTTCATGCCGAAGAGGTAAAAGCGGTCTGTCTCCTCAAAAAAACGTATATCTTCGTAAAGAAAATACCTCTTCTCGCCGTTTCCGTATTCCAGATAGACCGCAGAATCCTGAAAATCATACAGGATCTTTTCTTCCGGGTAGACGGTGATCCCCTTGTCCACCGCGCGTTCCAGATGCTGCTGGAACTGCTTGTAGTTGTTCTTATACCCGATGAAGTAGAAATATACTC
This sequence comes from Oscillospiraceae bacterium, assembly GCA_017460285.1. GTDB lineage: Bacteria > Bacillota > Clostridia > Oscillospirales > Ruminococcaceae > RUG11783. The sequence goes on from JAFUBI010000244.1 coordinate 12,873, forward strand.
CATAGGACAGGTACATCATCGCGAACACAAAGGGAAACCACGCTGCCTGATTGACAAGTTCTCTTGACAACAGGATCACGACCACGAGGATCAGACAGATACTCGTAGCGATGATCGTTCCCCGCAGGTTGCTCCTGCGGGAATAGATCATATCCCCGTATTCCCCGAGAAAATCCGCCTGAAACTGATCGGTCTCGGTAACCGTGCAGCTGATCCGGAAGGGTCTCCCTTCCGGAAGGATCTTCGGCATTGGTTTTTGTTCTTTTTTTGCCATGAGATCAAATATCCAGGTTCTTGACGAATTGTGCGTTCTTCTCTATAAATTCTCTGCGCGGAGGCACCTTGTCTCCCATAAGGATGGCGAAAGCCATGTCTGCGCTCTCTGCGTCCTCAATCGTGACCTTCTTGAGGGTCCTGAATTCGGGATCCATGGTGGTCTCCCACAACTGAGACGGGTTCATCTCACCAAGACCTTTGTAGCGGTTGACTTTGATGTTGTTCCCGCCCATTTCGGATTGAAGTTTTACAAGTTCTTCGTCTGTGTAGGCGTAGCGGATCTGCTGCCCTTTGGTGAGGCGGTAGAGAGGCGGCTGTGCCAGATAGACATGTCCGGTCTCAATGAGTTCTCTCATATACCGGAAGAAGAAGGTGAGCATCAGGACTCGGATGTGGGATCCGTCGACATCGGCATCCGCCATGATGATGACTTTTCCGTAACGCAGTTTGCTGATATCGAACTCATCGCCGATACCGGTCCCCAGTGCCAGAATGACGGGCTGCAGTTTGTCGTTTCCGTAAACCTTGTCGATGCGGACCTTTTCCACGTTTAGCATCTTTCCCCACAGAGGAAGGATCGCCTGAAACCTTCTGTCCCGTCCGTCCTTTGCGGAGCCTCCTGCAGAATCTCCCTCGACGATGTAGATCTCGGTCATCTCCGTGTCTCTGGAGGAGCAGTCTGCCAGTTTTCCGGGAAGCGTGGAGGAATCCAGCGCCGTCTTCCGTCTGGCGTTATCCCTGGCTCTTCTTGCCGCTTCCCTCGCGCGGGATGCCTGCAGAGCCTTATCCAAAATGTTCTTCGCGACCTGCGGATGTTCCTCGAAATACTCGCTGAGTTTTTCGTTCGTGAGGGTGTTCAGTATGCCTCTCATCTCGGGGTTTCCGAGTTTTCCCTTGGTCTGACCTTCGAACTGGGCTTCCTGAAGCTTGACGCTAATGACGCAGGTCATTCCTTCGCGGACATCCTCGCCCTTCAGGTTCTCATCGCTGTCTTTCAGGATCTTGTATTTTCTGGCGTAATCGTTGAATACGCGGGTCAACGCAGTCTTGAATCCGTCCTCATGCATACCGCCGTCCGCCGTGCGGATATCGTTGGCGAAGGAGACGATGAGATCCACATAACTGTCGTTGTACTGGATGGCGACTTCCGCCTCGTATGCAAGTTCGGTCCTCTCTGCTTCACCGGTATTCTCGTTGATCCTCTGTGCCGGGAAGGATCCCTCCTTCTTGAAATAGATGACTTCATCATGAAGGACTTCGTAGTTGCGCTCTTTGTTGATGAACTCCACGAAGGACTTGATACCGCCTTCGTACTGCATCTCTTCTCTGCGATTGTCCTTTCCCTCGCGCTCATCGGTGAGAACGATGCGGACACCGGCGTTGAGAAAGGCCTGCTCTCTCAGTCTCTGGTGCAGCGTGTCAAAGGTATATTCGATCTTATCGAAGATCTCGTAGTCCGCGAGAAAACGGACCGACGTTCCTGTTGTCTCACAGGTCCCGATCACTTCCAGATCCGTCTCTGGTTTGCCTCTTGAGAACCTTTGGCGGTAGACCTTTCCGTCGTCTGAATTGACTGTGACTTCCAGCCACTCGGACAAAGCGTTCACGACAGATGCGCCAACACCGTGCAGACCTCCGGAAAAGTGGTATCCTTTTCCGCTGAATTTGCCGCCGGCGTGCAGTACCGTATAGACGACCGTCACGGCAGGCAGTCCGACCTTGGACTGGATACCTACCGGAATACCTCTTCCGTTATCTGTGACTTCGATGATCTCGCCCGGAAGGATCTTGACGTCGATCTCTGTGCAGTATCCTGCAAGAGCCTCATCGATCGAGTTGTCCACGATCTCATAGACCAGGTGGTGCAGACCCGCCGCTCCCGTGGTACCGATATACATTCCGGGACGCTTGCGGACCGCCTCCAGTCCTTCCAACACCTCGATATTGGAAGCGTCGTATGTCTCTTCCTGTTCAATAACCTTCTTGATTTCTTCTTCCATCTCTTACCTTTTCTATTCTTCGATCACTCTGTCTCTTTCCCCGCGTTTTGCGAGGGTAGCAGGTGAAACGTTTGTGATATATACTTTCTTCTCTTCTCCGTCAGCCGTTACGATGAAACTCTTGGGAAGTTCCTTTGTCACATTCACTACTTCCCCGTTCTTTTGGGCTTTGGAGAGAAACAATCTTGTTCTTTTGTCCACGGAACAATAGTCAAAGTCAAATATTCCGATGACTTCCTTCGTTCTCACTGCGACATCGTTTCCTAAGTGCAGATACATTTCTTATTCCTCCGTGAGTTCGCCGCGCTGCATCCGGAATACCTTCGCGTCTGTTCTTCTCTCGATGAAATTCGGTTCGCAGCAAGTGATGATCGCCTGAGATCTTCCCAGTCTCTTCAGGAGAAACTCCTGCCGGAAACCATCCAGTTCCGAGAGAACGTCGTCCAACAGCAACACTGGTTCCTCACCCAATTTCTGCCGGAACAGTTCCGCTTCCGCCAGTTTGAGGGCAAGGACTGCGGTCCTCTGCTGTCCCTGTGAAGCATAGGTCTTCGCAAGATCGCTGTTGATCCGTATCTCCAGATCGTCTCTGTGAGGGCCGATGGTGGAGAACCCTGCCCGGATGTCGTCCGCTCTGGACACCAATATCCGCTGATAGGCGGCATCCGCTGAAAACTCTCCGTCCGAGAAGATGGTGGATTCATATCCCAGTTCCATCTCCTCCCATTTACCGGAAATGGACGCGTATGCCTCCTTGGACACCACATCCAGCTGTCCGATGAAAGCCCTTCTCGCTTTGGACAATCCCACCGCGCATTGCGCCAGTTGTCCGTCGTAGATGTCCAGAACATCGTAGGCTGCAGCGATCCCTCTCGCGTCTTTCAAGAGGGTATTTTTCTGCTGGATCAGCCTTGTGTATGTCTTCAGGTCGTTAAAATATCTGGGAGAAAGCTGACACAGAGCCGTATCCAAAAACCTTCTTCTTTCGGCGGGTGTTCCCTTCACCAGTTCCAGATGATCCGGAGAAAAGACAACACAACAAAAGGTTCCAGCAAAATCTGAAGCCTTTTGTTCCGAACCCTGATTGAGAGAGGCTCTTCTTCCCTTGTCACTGATCGTAAAGTGGAAACTCTGTTCCCTTCTTTCTGCGAAGAAAGAAGCATCAATGACCGAGAAATCCTCCTCTTTTGTGATCATCTCACGATCTTTGACTTTCCGGAAACTTTTGGCTCCGCTCAGAAGAAAGATGCTCTCCAAAAGATTGGTCTTTCCCTGACCGTTCTCTCCGCATATGACAGTGACAGATTCGGAAGGAACAAATTCTGCCGAAGCGATGTTCCGAAAATTCAAGATTTTTTCCGATATCAGCCTCACGGCTTAACCACCTGATATTCTTCTCCGTATACCGTGACCACTTCACCACCGAACAGTTTCTTGCCCTTCATGGTACAGGGTTCTCCGTCAATCAGTACCTGACCAGCGCGGATCTCATCCCCTGCTTCTCCTCCTGTCTCAACAGCGCCGGAAAATTTCAAAAACTGGCTCAAAGTGATGTGGTCTGTATGAATTACGATCCTAGTCATTTGTTCTCAATCTCACAGGAAGGATCAGATAGAGGAAATCTTCACCTTCAGCAGGAACTACCGTCATGGGCATTGTGGGCTCATTGAGCATCAGCTTCACTTTGGAAACGCCGCCGTTGCGGAGCGCGTCCAAGATATAGCGATAGTTGAATCCGATAACGACCGGATCACCTTCCGACTCACATGCGATCTCGTCGTGGACAGAACCGAGAGCAGTGGTGCAGCTCACTTTGACCGACTGATCCTCTACTTCCAGACGGATCGGGCTCTTGAAGCGGTCACTGATCAGCAGGGAAGTGCGGTCCACAGCATCCATGAGATCCCCGGAATTGAGAGTGACAACGGTCTTATATCCTCTGGGGAGGCTCTTTTTATAATCGATGAAATCTCCCTCCAACAGTCTGGTGATGACCGTATATCCCACCAGATTGAAAACGGCGTATCTTCTCGCTGTACTGATGCGGATATTCTCCTCTTTGTCTCCAATCAGCTTGGACAGTTCCTGGAGGGTCTTGGCGGGAACAATAAAGGAAGTTTCGATATCGCTCTCCAGTCCCTCTTTCTTGGCAATAGCAAGTCTGTGTCCGTCTACAGAGACGACGGTGAGCACATTGTCTCCAAGAATGAATTTGCTTCCGGTGTGTACCGGCTTCTGGTCACTGGTGGATACTGCGTAGATCGTTTTGTCGATGAGATCTTTGACATCCTGTCCCGGAATGGTCAAAGAATCATCGGTAGTAGGAGTGGGAAGTTCCGGAAAATCCAGAGGTGAGATACCGATGAAACTGTACTTGGTGATGCCGCTCTGAATGTTTACACGGAGATTCTCGTCGCTCTCGATGGTGACCGTATCCCCGTCGCTCTTGCGAAGGATATCGTTCAACAGTCTGCTGTTGATGACGATGCTTCCGGTATCGTAGATCTCAGCGGTCGTGTAGGTGATGATCCCTATCTCAAGGTCATATGCTGTGAGCTTCAGTTTGGTGTCGTCACACTCGAAGAGGATACCTTCGATGGAAGGGATAGAGGACTTACCGCTGACTGCTCTGCTGACGCCGGTGATGGAAGCCAGAAGTTCCTGCCGGTTGCAAGTAATTTTCATATTGCTGTTCTCCCTAATTTATATATTTCTATTGAGTAGATTTAGTAGGGGCTGTCAAAGTGTAAAAGATCATATTTTTTATCTGTATAGCAGGGATAAAAGAGGGTCAAATCTTCCACAGCCCGATGTTCAACGATTTTTGAAAAGGATGAACCTTGGAAACGGAATGTTGATGATGTTGAAAACTGTCGGTAAATTGTTAAAGATTTGTTTATTGCTGGCAGTTTTTGATGATATCCTCAACAATCGCTTTGAATCGAGGATCCTCTTTCATCTTCTTCTCCACTTTGCTGATAGCATAGACGACGGTGGCGTGATTCCTTCCGCCGAACTCGGATCCGATCTTTTCCATGGTGTTTCCGGTGATCTCCCGTATGACATACATGGCAGCCTGTCTCGCTGTGGAGATCTCGGCGTTTTGTTTGTTGGAGCGGATGTCGTCCGCTGAGACCACGAAAGTTCTGGAACACTCGTCTATGATCTTATCTACTGTCGCAGGCCAGGGCATCTGTTCGTTGATGATGTCGCTGATCGCCTCCTGAGCCTGTGCCAGAGTCGGTTCGGAACCGGTCATGAGATAGTAGGCATAGAGTTTTTTCAATGATCCTTCCAACTGGCGGATGTCGTTTTTCAATTGCTGAGCGATGTATTCTGCGACATCAGCCGGCAATTTGAAATTGATCTCCTCTGCTTTTTGATAGAGGATGGAGATACGTGTTTCGATATCTGGAGGTTTGACGTCCGCGATGAGGCCCCACTCAAAACGGGTGCGCAGCCTGTCCTCAAGGCTCTTGATCTCTTTGGGAGGACGGTCCGATGTGAGGACAATCTGCTTATGGGCGTCGTGGAGCGCGTTGAATGTATGGAAGAACTCCTCCTGTGTGGATTCCTTACCGCCGATGAACTGGACGTCGTCCACCAGAAGGACATCCACATTGCGGTATTTCTCGTGGAAGGGTTCCGTGGAGCCGCTCTTGATGGCCGCGATGAGCTCGTTCGTGAAACTGTCTCCTCCGATATACAACACCTTCAGTTCCGGTCTTGTCTGTGCCAATTGATTCTTGATAGCATAAAGAAGGTGAGTCTTGCCCAGTCCGGATGCCCCATAGATGAACAGCGGGTTGTAGGCATTGGAGGGATTTGCGGCTACCGCGATGGCCGCTGCGTGAGCGAAGCGGTTGTCCGGTCCAATGATGAAGTTCTCAAAGGTGTAGGAACCCTCTCCTCTGGATACCATCGGCGCGGGTGCTTTGATCTCCGTTTTGACAGAATCTCTCGCGATGATGGATAGTTCGAGGTGGTATCCGATGACCGCTTCAAAACCCTCTTCTAGAAGGGGCAGGTATCTGGTCTCCACCCCGTTTCGTATAAATTCCGATGAAGTTGAAAGAACGGCACTGTCTCCGGAGAAGGATTCTGCTTCCAGACCCTTGATCCAAAGATTATATGCCGCTTCGGTGATCTGCTGTTTACAGTACTCTTTGACAGCGTCCAGGCATTGAGAGAATGATTCCATGTTCTTCCTCAGGTGTAATATAATCTATGGTGTAAAAAGAAGATAATATAATACTATTTAATGTACTCAGTAATTTTACCAAAATCCGACATTTCTTTCAATAATCAGGAGGGGAATAACGGACAAAAAAACGGCTAAAAATCGAGATTTTCAGCCCCTAAATCGAATTCCGATTTTTCCGGACGTAAATGTTTTTTCCTTGACAACCAAAGAGAGTCTAGTATATACTTTTTATCCGCAAGGTTAAACAAAGGAGAATTTCTATGCAACCTACATTTCATCCGAAAAAGCGCACACAGAAGAAGGAACACGGTTTCCTGAAGCGCATGGCTACAAAAAGCGGCCGCAAGATCTTGGCACGTCGTCGTGCACGCGGAAGGGCTCGTTTAAGCGCGTAAGAAGAAGCCAACCCATAGAGGCTGGCTTTATTAATATCGGGCAAAGCGGGCTCGCTTCCATGAAATTACAATCTCTTACGAAGAACTATCTGTTTCTGAGAGCTTACAGAAGCAAGATCACCTATGTATCTCCCATGTTGGTAACGTATATCGTACCGAGAAAACGTGGCGGGATATGTTTGGGTATAACGACAAACAAAAAACTGGGATGCGCTGTGGAGCGGAACCGCGCGAGGCGTATCGTGCGGGCAGCTGCGACGGAACTGCTGAAGGATTCAAAGGATTCCTTTGATCTCGTCGTGGTGTGCAGACACGGCATCCTGGATAAGAAAAGCACAGATGTCCGGGTGGTCCTGAAGGATCACCTCACGCAGGCGGGATATTTGAAAGATGATCAGCAGGTTGGTTAGTAAGATCCTGATCGGGATCGTCCGTCTCTACCAGATGACCCTCTCCCCTCTTTTGGGAAGGAACTGCCGCTATATGCCCACCTGCAGTCAGTACATGATCGGGGCTATCCAGATCCACGGACCAATCCGCGGGGTATGGCTCGGGATACGCCGCCTGCTACGATGCAATCCATTCGGGGGATGGGGATATGATCCCGTCCCGCCGAAACAAAATAAAAATTCCGGAGATATTTCATGAATCTAATCAGCAGCCTATTGGCGGTACCGCTCGGGTACATCATGAAGTTCTGTTACTGGCTGGTGACAGACATCCTCCATATGCCTCTCGCATATGTATTCGCACTCTTTCTGTTCACATTGATCACTAAGATCCTGATGTTCCCCCTGAGCATGCAGCAGCAGAAGAGCACAGCTCAGATGGCGGCATTCAACCCCCTCATCCAGGACATCCAGACACGGTACAAGAACGACCGCGACAAGCAGAACGAAGAGCTCACCAAGTTGACTACCGAATACGGATACAATCCCACAGCAGGATGTCTCCCCATGGTCATCAACCTACTGATCATGTTCGGTCTCGTCGAAGTGATCTACAAGCCCCTTTCCTACATGCTGACTCTCCCGAAGGACCTCGTCAGTGTATTGTCTGAGCGCGCTATCGCTCTGGCGGCGGAAGGCGGCACCACACTCGCAAGTAACAATCGTATGATTGAGACTTATATCATTCAGTTCGTAAAGTCCAACTTTGCGGCATTTTCCGATCTCACATCTACCTATGGTCCGGAACTGACAAAGATCCAGAACCTCCAGATGAATATCGGCAGCATCAATCTCTATGAGAAACCGGAACTGAAACTCAGCCTCGCGCTGATCATTCCGATCTTCTCTATCGTAACGCAGCTCATATCCACAGTAGTCATGATGAAGAGTTCCGGCACCCAGGATGGTGCGGCAGCAAGGCAGACCCGGTCCATGATGATCACGTCCAGCTTGATGTTCGCATGGTTCTCCTTCCTGTATCCGTTGGGCTTCAGCCTCTACTGGGGATTCCAGAACCTCCTTTCCATGCTGCAGAGCCTGCTGCTGAAGAAAATGTATGATCCTGAGAAGATGAAAGCAGAGATTCAGGAACAGATCAAACAAAAGAAGAAACAGAAGAACGCAAGGCGCACTGTGACTTATACGGACAAAAACACCGGAAAGACCGTTGAGAAGGAACTCTCTGCAAATGAAGCGGACCGTCTGCGTCTGCAGAGAGCAAGAGAGATCGATCAGGAACGGTACGGAGAAGAATAATCGAAAGGAAGAACAGATGGCAGAAATCATCACGACAGGCAAAACTGTCGATGAGGCTGTCGAGGAAGCTTGCAGACAACTAGGAGTCACCAGAGAAGAGATCAGCGTAGAGATCCTTGAAATGCCTCAGAAGATCCTGTTTTTCTCCAAACCCGCCAAGGTTAAGGTAACCAAAGCGGAATCGGAATTCTCGGTACACGATCTGCTCTATGGGGATGGTCACAACGCACCCAAGTCCTCCGAAAAGAAGGAACAGAGTCAGAAACCGAAGAAAGACCAGAAGCAGAAGAACAAAGAACAGGAAAAGAACCAGAAATCCAAACGGACTGAGGAACCGAAACAGTCCAAAGAGCCGAAACAGGCAAAAGAGCAAAAACAGGAAAAAGAGCAGAAGAAGGAACAAAAGGCTTCTGCGAACGAGCAGAAAAAAGCAAAGAAATCTGCTGAAAAGAGCGAAAAGAAGGAACAGAAAAAAGCGGCAGAGGAGATCGAAGAACTGAAAGAGGACGTCGTTCTTGAATCGATCCCTGAGGATCAGCTCCCGGAGCGCGCGGTCAATTCCTTCAACTTTCTCAAACAGATCGTATCCGCATACGGTGCAGAGAACATCACCTATTCCTTCGCGAAGACGGAGCGCGGCGTCTGCATCCAGATCGGCGGAGAAGATGCGCCGATGCTCATCGGAAAGCGCGGCGAACTCATGGATGCGATCCAGTATCTGTGCACAGTGGGATCCTCCCGTGAGGGCGGTGATTACTGCAGAGTGAGCCTCGATGTGGAGGGATACCGTTCCCGCAGAGAAGCTTCCCTGCGCAGCCTGGCTTCCAAGACAGCGAACAAGGTCAAGAAGAACCACAGAAGCATGTCTCTGGAACCCATGAATCCCTATGAGAGAGCGATCGTCCACTCTGAGGTCCAGAAGATCGAGGGAGTCGATTCCCATTCGGTCGGAAGCGAACCCAGAAGAAAGGTCGTCATCACACTGGAAGGCGATTCCTCCGATGACGGAAGAAGGAACCGCAGAAGCAGAAGCGGAAGATCCGGCAGAGTCTCGGAAGAGAAGACGGAGAGCACCGCAAAGGTCAAGATGAGCGACATTCCGGTCCGCAAGGAACTGAAGTCCACTGAGGAATTTATCGGAAGTCTCTACGGAAAGATCGAACTTTAAAACGTAAATCAGAACGCCGGGGTCAAAGGTCGGTGTTCCCAGCTTTGTTGGGGACAGGGATACTTTGACCCTTTTTCCGTATTCGGAGGAAAACATGACGAAGAAAGAACGGGAATTCTGGACATTTCTCGACCTGCTGGCAGCACAGCACCCGGTCGTGATCGACCGACCGAAGGGAAGTTACCATCCGGAGCATCCGCAGATCTATTATGAGATCGATTACGGTTACCTGAAGGGGACCAATTCTCCGGACGGTGAGGACGTGGATGTGTGGGTCGGCGCCAGCGGGGATCTCACTGTCGTAGGCATCATCGCTACCGTGGATCTGGCGAAACAGGACACGGAGATCAAATTGCTTCTCGGATGCAGCGAGGAGGAGATCCGGATCATCGATGAGTTCTACGGAAAATGGGGAATGCAAAGAGGACTTGTCATATTGAGGGAGGAAGAGGAATGCTGACATCAACCATAGCGGCTATATCGACCCCTGCCGGAAAGGGCGGGATCGGGATCGTCAGGATATCCGGTGAGGATGCAATGGCGGTCGCCATGCAGGTCTTCACTCCCAGAAAGAAGAGAGATCTGTCCAAAATGAAGGGGTATACCGCCTGTCTTGGAACGGCTCATGACGCAAACGGAGCTTTTATCGATCAGGTGATCCTCCTCTGCTTCCGGGGTCCCAGAAGTTACACCGGGGAAGATGTTGCCGAACTGCAGTGCCACGGAGGCGAAGCGGTGACGGAGGCAGTCCTGCGGGCTGTTTTGGATGCCGGTGCGGAACCTGCCGGGAAGGGAGAGTTTACCAGAAGAGCTTTTCTGAACGGAAGGATCAGCCTCACAGAGGCGGAAGCCGTCATGGATGTGATCAACGCGGTATCCCTGGATGGGGAGAGAGCGGCTGCATCCCTGGCGGAAGGGTCTCTGGCAAGAAAGACGGAGGAACTGAGAGACCGGCTTCTTGACGTACAGACACAGATCGCGGCGGAGATCGACTTTCCGGAAGAGGACGTGGAGGAAGCGGATCTGGATGTGCTTACGGCAGATATCTGCGCTGTTCAGGAAGATCTGGAACAGCTGCTAAAGGGGTATGAATCCGGACAGAAGATGCTGCGGGGGGTGCCTGCAGCGATCATAGGAAGCCCCAATGTGGGAAAGAGCACGCTTCTCAATCTGGTGGCCGGTTTCGACCGGGCTATCGTATCCAGCGAAGCGGGCACCACCAGGGATATCCTGGAGGAGAGAGTTACCATAGGAGGCGTGACCCTCCTTCTGGCAGACACAGCCGGTATCCGGGAGGAAGCCGGAGGGGAGATCGAACAGATCGGCATCTCACGGGCAAAACAGCGTCTGGAAAACTCCAGTCTCATCCTGGCGGTATTCGACCAGGGAAGACCTCTCAGCGAGGACGATCGGGCATTGATCCAGGATCTGAAGGGAAAACCGGTCCTCGCGATCCTGAACAAAGGGGATCTGGAGGAAAAGATCGAGAAACAGGAGATCTACGACGCCTTCGACCATGTCACGGAACTGACGGCGAAGGATCCAGAATCGCTGAAGACGCTCTCCGACGCGGTCTCCGGTTTTCTCGGAACATCCGGTTTTGACGCGGACGCCCCTCTTCTCGCCAATGAGCGGCAGAGAGGATGCGCGCAGCGGGCATACCAGGCGGTGTCGGACGCAGCCCACAGCGTCAATATCGGTCTGACACTGGACGTCTGTTACGCCCTGCTGGACGAGGCGCTGGCAGCGCTGTACGATCTGTCCGGAGAGAACGCGAGCGAAGAAGTGATCAACGCGGTCTTTGACCGGTTCTGCGTAGGAAAATAAAGAAATAAGAGGATAAACGCTATGTTTGAATTTCCATCCTATGATGTTGCGGTGATCGGAGCGGGTCACGCGGGGATCGAGGCGGCTCTTGCCTCCGCAAGGCTTGGCTGCAGAACAGCGATCTTCACCATCACGCTGGATGCGATCGGGAATATGCCCTGCAACCCTTCCATTGGGGGAACAGGAAAAGGGCATCTTGTTTTTGAACTGGATGCTTTAGGTGGGGAGATGGGCAAAGCAGCGGACTCCACAATGCTTCAGAGCAGGATGCTGAACCTGGCAAAAGGTCCGGCAGTCCACTCTCTTCGGGTGCAGAGCGATCGCCGCGCCTACCACAGATACATGAAATCCGCCCTGGAGAAACAGGAAGGACTGGATGTCTTTCAGGACGAAGTAGTGGAGATCCTATGTGAGGACGGAAAAGTCACCGGTATCCGCACTTCTCTGGGAGGTGTGTTCGGATGCAAGGCGGCTGTGATCTGTACAGGGACTTACCTCGGAGGAAAGATCTTTGTTGGGGATGCGATCCGGCAGAGCGGACCGGATGGAGTCGTTCCGGCGACTAAGCTAACGCAGAACCTGGTGGATCTGGGACTTCCTATCCGTCGCTTCAAGACAGGAACCCCTGCAAGGGTCCACCGCAGGAGCATAGACTTCAGCAAACTGGAAAAGCAGGAAGGGGATGCCAACATCATGCCCTTCTGCTTCGATCAGGAGAAAGAGCTGGAGAACAAGGTCTGCTGTTACATCGCTTATACCAATGAGAAGACCCATGAGATCATACGGAACAATCTTTCCCGCTCCCCGCTGTACGGAGGAGCGATCGTAGGGATCGGACCGAGATATTGCCCGTCCATTGAGGACAAGGTGGTCCGCTTTTCGGACAAGAAGAGACACCAGCTGTTCATCGAGCCATGCGGACTCAATACGGAGGAGATGTATCTCCAGGGAATGAGTTCTTCCCTTCCTTTGGACGTCCAATACGAGATGTACCGGACGATAGAAGGACTGGAGAACGTGGAGATCATGCGCCCTGCATATGCCATCGAGTACGATTGCTGCGACCCGCTGTCTTTGAAACCGTCTCTGGAATCCAAGCAGATCTTTGGACTCTTCGGAGCCGGACAGTTCAACGGTACCTCGGGATATGAGGAAGCTGCAGTGCAGGGGCTTATGGCAGGTATCAATGCAGCGCACAGTATCCAGGGAAAAGATCCCTTCGTGCTGACAAGGCAGGAGGCTTATATCGGAACACTGATCGATGACCTGGTCACGAAGGGAGTCAACGATCCGTACCGAATGATGACTTCCCGCTGCGAATACCGCCTGATCCTCCGTCAAGACAACGCAGATGATCGTCTGTGTGAAAAAGGATACGCTCTTGGTCTGGTTTCCGAGAAAAAATATCAAGAATACTTGGCAAATAAGGCGGAAATGGAGAGGGAGATCGAGCAGATCCGCTCTACCGTGATCCATCCGACTGAGGAAGTAAACCGAATGCTGGAGGAATTGGGAGAGACGGAACTCAGCAAGGGAATGGCAGCAGATGCCATCCTCAAGCGTCCGAACGTTCACTATGAGGACATAAAGAAATATATCCACCCGGATGGGGATTATCCCTCCGCCCGGACGATCCAGAAGGCAGAAATCGAGATCAAGTATGAAGGTTATCTGAAGAGACAGAACTCTTTGGCGAACAAACTGAGAAAAGAGGAGTCGCTCCGTCTGCCGGAGGATATCGACTACAAGCAGATCACCGGACTCAGGATCGAAGCGGCAGATAAACTGAACAAGGTGAAGCCTGCCTCTTTCGGTCAGGCTGCCAGGATCAGCGGAGTAAATCCTGCGGATCTTCAGGTATTGTCGGTGTGGATCGCTAAAAAAAGGTACGAGAAGCAGGAGGAGTAAGAGATGCTGGATATCGAGAGACTCAGAAAAAGAGCAGCGAAATACGGCGCTGACATCACAGACGATACAGCAAGGAAGATCGATTCTTTCTGTGAAGCGGTTCGTGTGACGAACGAACAGTTCAATCTCACTGCGATCACAGATCCTGAAGAGATGGAGGAGAAGAACGCACTGGATTGTCTCACCATTCTTCCATACCTTCCGAAAGAAGGAAAACTGGCAGATGTGGGGACTGGGGCAGGATTTCCCGGAGTTGTCATCAAGATCGCGAGACCGGAACTCGATGTGACGCTTATCGAGGCGACGGATAAGAAACTGCAGTTTGCTGTTCGGACAGCGAATGAGTTGGGATGTCCCGTTACCGGAGTCCATCTGCGTGGAGAAGAAGCAGGAAGAGGAGAATATCGGGAACAGTTTGATGTCGTGACATCCCGTGCGGTCGCTTTGCTTCCTGCACTGTTGGAATACACCTTGCCCCTCGTAAAGGTCGGTGGGAAACTCATTGCCATGAAAGGAGCAGGAGGAAAAGAAGAGATCGACCTGGCACAAAATGCGTTGAAGATCCTTGGGGGAAAGGTGGTAGGAGTCCATGAACTGACTCTCCCGACAGCTGGAGAGCGGGTGATCCTGGAGATCTTAAAAGAAAAGCCCTGCCCAGGAAAATATCCAAGGCAGAGCAAAAATATTAGAAAAACTTCTTTATAAGATGGATGACCAATCTGTTCGGGAGATTATCAGACGAGAACGAAAGCAATATTTATTGGTACATATCATCAAGAGTAACTAACGTTACATGACCTTGTCTGGCGGCTTCCTGAAGTTCTTCAGTAAATCCACCTTTAGAAAAAATATAGTAAAAGCACTGATCATTTGCTGAAGTAAAGGCTGACGCGTATTCCTGAATCAAATCCAACTCATCGATTCCAATTCTCTCCTTGCGATATTTGCAGGAGCCAATGAGGTATTGTTTCCCTAGACCTCTCTGATGAGATTTTGGAGAGATGGCAACGATATCCAACTGCACTTCCTTCTTGAGAACCGGGTGACTGCCCCACCATTCCCCGATATCACTAATCGTAAAGGGGAGAGTGTCCATATGATCGATCATCCAGGAGCGACACATGTACTCGAAGGTCTGTCCCATATAATCATTGAGATAGTTTTCTACAAGAGAACTATACAGATGGTCCATTCTTCCGGATGTAATTGCCATCATATTTCCTGGAACAAAGCGGTACCAGAACCGGAAAAACTGATCAGTGATCCGATAAATGATTTTCTTTTTAGATCGATCAATAACAGGTTCTACTTTCTGAATGATTCCTAGTTCGCAGAGAACTTTCAGATACTTTGCACAGGTAGCTGTGTCCAAATGAACTTTGGAAGCAATATCGCTCTGTCTGCTGGCACCATCCGCAATGGCGGTAATGACCGAGTTATACACAGCGGGTTCCCTAAGTTCCTGACGAAGCAGATTATCAGGTTCCTCAAACAGATATGCGGAACGATCAAAAAAGTTTTCAATGAGAGCATCCCGGATACTGCTTCTGACCTGCAGTTTGTCGATGTAGTGGGGAATCCCACCGGTAATCCCATAAATTAAGGCATTATCCTCCGATGACAGTTCCGGATGGAATCTAGAGGAATCAGAAAATGACAGCGGTTCAAGTTTCAACTGGGCGGTACGCCTCCCAAACAGTGGGCTTTCCTCGCTGAGTACTTCTTTCTCCATAAAACTCATTGATGATCCGCACAGAATTAGAAATAGACCGGAATCTTTCCAGTCATGGTCTAACAGGTGCTGAAGACGAGATGGTATCGATGAATCTGCATCACACAGATAAGGAAATTCGTCTATCACGAAAATGACTCTGTGTGTTTTCACGAAAGGAGTTATAGCGGAGAAGGCATCGTCAAATGAGCGGTACACAGGAGAAGAAGCCGTTTCCGGATGAAGATATTGTGAAATGGATTTCGATAAGGCTTCAAGATTATCTGCAGCATTTGCCTTTAATGCCGGAAAGAAGATAACTTCCTTGTTTTTGACAAATTCATTGATCAGGGCAGTTTTGCCGACGCGTCTACGTCCATAGATAACTATGCACTCAGTTCCTGTCTTCCGGTATCGTCGTTCCAATAGTTGCAGCTCTTGGTCTCTGCATAAAAACATAACATCAGCATCCTTTCAGTGAAACGTAAGTTACGGAATCATGTTTCAGGGAATCATAATACCCTAATATTGATATTATAAGAAGAACGCTGGGGCCTGTCAAGGTGTAAAGGGAATAGTTAAATGCTACGTGAAGTGAAAAGTTAAATGCAACACCAAAGGGAGGAAAAGAAACTCCGGACGTAACTACAGAGAAGAAAGAACATGTTATTTCGTTGTTTCAGAACGCTCTAAGTAGAAAAGGTGCTCGAACTTCTGTTCCAATACGTTGCAGATCTTTAGAGCAAGTTTCGCGGTAGGAGCAAACTGTCCGTTTTCAATGGAGCAGATCGTCTGACGGGAAACACCGGTTAGCTCCGCCAGTTTCTGTTGGGAATACTTTTTGCGTTTTCTCGCAAAACGGACACGGTTTTTCAGCACTTCTTCCATTGGAAACCTCCGTCAATAAAACTTGTCTGTCAATAAAACTTGTTACTATTAATGTACCGAGTTTTGTTGGAAATAGCAAGTGTTAAGTCAAGATCTTGCTCCACGGATCGCTTGAAAAACAAGATATAAGGCGGCAAAAAAGCGAGGAAATGCTGGATTTTCCCCGCTTTTCTTATACAATTCGTAATATCTGTAAAGGAATACTACATTACGTTAAGCAGTAGACCTTTACATGAAGGCATAAGCCTTTACGATCTCCAAAAGCACGTCTACCATCTTGTCCATGCTCTCCGCACATACATATTCGTAACGTCCATGGCAGTTATGCCCACCTGCTGAAAGGTTCGGACAGGGAACTCCGTTGAAGGACATAGTCGCTCCGTCAGTGCCTCCTCGGATGGGAGAGATCTGAGGTTTGATTCCGAGGGATTCAAAGGCTTTGCACGCGTTTTCAATGAGGTGATAATGCTTCTCGATGACTTCCCTCATGTTGCGGTAACTGTCCCGGATCTCCACTTCCACGGTCCCTTTGCCGTATTTGGTGTTGAGGTAGTCCGCAGCTGCCTGGAAGACCTCTTTTCTCTGCTCCAGAATATCGGCATCGTGATCGCGCAGGATGTAGGTCATCACCGCGCTGTCGCAGTCACCGTTGAGTGTGTTCAGGTGGTAGAATCCCTCGTATCCTTCGGTGTGCTCCGGGCTCTCTGCCTGTGGAAGAAGGGTATCGAATTCCACAGCGATCCGGGCGGCATTCTTCATCTTTCCTTTGGCACTGCCCGGATGGATGCTCAGCCCGGTGACATGAACGGATGCGCCTGCGGCGTTGAAACATTCAAAGTTGAGATCTCCGAGTTGCCCTCCGTCGATGGTATAGCCGAAATCGGCATCTAAACGGTCATAATCCAGTCCGGAAACACCCATTCCCACTTCCTCATCGGGAGTGAACACGACCTTAATGTCCCCATGCTCAAGTTCCGGATGGTGCACGAGATGATCCACCAGGCTCATGATGATGGCAACTCCGGATTTGTCATCGGAGCCGAGAAGCGTCGAGCCGTCCGAGCAGATGATGGTCTGACCGATATAGTTCAAAAGGGAGGGATAGTCCTTGGGGGAGAGAACGCGTCCTTCCGTCCCCATCTCGATATCCTGTCCCTGATAATTCTCGGTGATGACCGGTTTGACGTCTGTGTCGCTGACAGCAGGGCTGGTGTCCATGTGGGCGACAAAAGCCAGTTTAGCCACATCTTTGCCGGCGTTGGAAGGAACAGTCGCATAAACATAGCACAACTCTTCATCCAGATAGACATCGGTTGCGCCGATCTCTTTCAGTTCTTCGGTGAGAAGGCGGGCAAGGTCAAATTGCTTTGCCGTGGAGGGAGTGGACTCGTGGTCCTCCTCGCTCATGGTGTCGATCTTCACATAGCGCAAAAAGCGTTCTGTTGTTTTTGTCATAACATTTTACCTCTATTCGATCTACTTTTTTGCCTTGACCATGATACCATTTGAGAGCGCTGCGGACAAGGCTGCAACTTGTGTGGGAAAGCCCAAGGGAGTAGAATTGGAGGAAGAAAAAAAGAAGGGAAAAGAAAGAATGATCCGTTTTGAATGCGATTACGGCGAAGGAGCTCATCCAAAGGTCCTTCAGCTTTTACAGGAGACCAATCTGGAACAGACGCCGGGATACGGATGCGATCCTTGGTGCGAAAAAGCGGGACAGCAGATCCTGGAAGCCTGCGGCGCTCCGGATGCGGATGTCCAGTTCGTTGTCGGGGGAACTCAGGCGAACCTCATGGTGATTGCCTCGATCCTCCGTCCTTATGAAGGCGCAATCTCGGCTTCCACAGGGCACATCAATGTTCATGAGACAGGTGCCGTTGAGGCGACAGGACATAAGGTCCTTGCTTTGCCGGAAAAAGACGGCAAGATATCAGCTGACCAGGTCGAAAAATGCCTGTTGGAGTACGAGAACTCCACCACACAGGAACATGTGGTAAAGCCGGGCATCGTTTATATCTCCCAGCCCACCGAGTATGGCACAATGTATTATTACAATGAATTGAAAGCGATCTCTGATGTTTGCAGAGCCCACAACGTTCCTCTCTTCGTAGACGGAGCCAGACTGGCATATGCCCTTGCTGCCCAGGACAACGACATCTCTCTTCCGGATATGGCGAAGTTGTGTGATGTCTTCTACATCGGAGGGACGAAGGTCGGGTGCCTCTTTGGGGAGGCGATCGTCTTTACGGACAAAAAATACGCGGACGGTTTCCGGATGGTCATGAAGCAGCATGGAGGAATGCTTGCTAAAGGTCGTCTGCTGGGAGTCCAGTTCAGCGCGCTGTTTACAGGCGGTTTATATGAAGAAATAGGAAAACACGCGGATGACTTGGCGATGAAAGTCAAAAAGGCATTGAAAAATAAGGGAATTCCGCTGTATTATGAATCATCGACGAATCAGCAGTTCTGTATCCTGACAGATGAGCAGTGGGACAGGTTGAACAAGACTTACGCATTGTCGGATAACGGTCCTGTTGAAGGCGGTCGATTACTTCGTATTTGTACAAGCTGGGCGACAAGAGCAGAAGATGTTGACAGACTTGTTGCAGATATCAATAAACTGTGAGGTGGTACTATGGAGAAAAAAGGATTACTTGCAGAATTTAAGGATTTTTTGGCACAGGGCAACGCTCTTGACCTGGCAGTTGGTGTTGTCATCGGCGGCGCATTCAACGCAGTTGTAACAGCTATTGTTGAAGCGTTCATCAACCCCATCATCGGCGCGATCAATGGCGGCATTGACTTCTCCGATTGGAAGTTGGGTCTGTTCCCGGTCGGTGAACTCATCATGGCAGTCCTCAACTTCATTATCGTCGCTTTCGTTCTTTTTGTGATCGTACGCACAGCAAATGCTGCTAAAGCAAAAGCAAATGCTGCCAAGATCGCAGAGGAAAAGAAGAAAGCGGAAGAAGAGGAAGCAGCCAAGAAGGCAGCCGAAGAAGAGGCAGCCAAGAAGGCAGAAGAGCCGGTGGAGCTCCTTCGCCAGATCCTCGAAGCCGTCAAAAAATAAGACGACATTCTGAATTGAAAAAAGATATGGGGTACCTTCCACATAAGGAGGCACCTCATATTTTTGTTTAGTGGTACAGAAGGGAAGGGATGTTGACATTGGATTTTAAGCATGGGTAATTCACGCAGGAAAACTTGGAAAGACCGTAGTTTTAGCGTATCATAATATCAATAAGAAATAACCAATCGCTTTAAATCATTAAAGGAGTATTTGTATGCCCGGTCCCAATTCACTCGGACCAAGGGGATTTCTCACGGATGAGGAGAAAAAGGACATGCCCAAGGTCACAAAAGACCTGATCTTTCGGATCCTCTCTTACCTGAAGCCCTATTGGTTTCAATTCGTATGAGTATTTGCAGCGATCCTGCTGTCCTCTGTTGTCGGACTGCTTCCGTCCATTATCACGGGACGGATCGTCGATCAGGCACTGGTTGGAAGAGATATGGCTCTTCTCATCAGACTGTTGGTCCTCGCCTTCCTGACTCTTGCGGCGTCACAGGTCATCGGTGTGCTTGAGAGCTACATCAACGCTTGGATTTCCCAGCGGATCATCTTCGACATGAAGAACCAGATGTACAAGCACCTGCAGTCCATGCCCCACTCATTTTTTACCTCGGAAAAACAAGGCGATATCATCACCCGGATGAATACAGATATCAGCGGTGTCAGTTCGGTCATCTCCGGAACGCTGTCCAGTATCGTAAGCAATATCGCCACCGTCATTACGACTTTAGTTGCGCTGTTCTCCATGAGCTGGCAGCTGGCTCTGGTCGGCATCGTAGTGATACCTCTTCTCGTTCTTCCCACCAAAGCGGTAGGCAAGACAAGGTGGCAGCTCCTGACAGAAAGTCAGGGGAAACACGACGAGATGAACCAGATGATCAACGAGACCCTCAGCGTAAGCGGTTCCATGCTGGTCAAGATCTTCACGAGAGAGGACAAAGAATATGAGAGATTTGTCGATCTGAACGAAGAGGTGACGCAGCTCGCGTTAAAGGAACAGCGAAGTGGCAAATGGTTCCGTGTGGTCATGGGAATGTTCACTCAGATCGGACCGCTTCTCATCTATTTCGCTGGAGGCTACCTGATCATTAAGAACCTTGACCCCAGCCTCAGTGTCGGTGTCATCACAGCTACAGTCGCTTTGATCAACCGTCTCTACCGACCGGTGGAATCTCTTCTGAACATCCAGGTAGATTTCACACGTTCGCTGGCTCTGTTCACCCGTATCTTCGATTATTTCGACAAGGAGGCAACGATCGTCAGCCCGAAGAACGGCAGAAGACCCAATATGTTCAAGACCGACATCGTATACGACCACGTCAGTTTCAGTTATACGCCGGATAAGCCCATCCTTACCGATATCAACTTCACGGTTCCTGGCGGCTCGATGTACGCCATCGTAGGTCCGTCCGGTTCCGGCAAGTCGACGGTAGTCAACCTGATACCCAGGCTGTACGATGTGGACGGAGGAAGTGTATCCATCGGTGGATACGATGTGCGGAAGATCGACCTCAAGTATCTCCGTGAGTCCATCGGTGTCGTGACACAGGATACGTACCTCTTCAACGGAACAATCCGTGATAACCTGCTATACGCAAAAGAAGATGCCACCGAGCAGGAATTGGAGCGTGCCTGCAAGATCGCGAATATCCACGATTACATCGTCTCTCAGCCCGATGGGTATGAGACGATCGTCGGAAACAGAGGATTGAAACTCTCCGGAGGTGAAAAACAGAGATTGTCCATCGCCCGAGTGATCCTGAAGGATCCGAAGATCCTCATCTTGGATGAGGCGACATCCGCTCTGGACAGCATTTCCGAGAACGCGATCCAGGATGCGCTCGAGACCCTCATGAAGGGAAGGACCAGCATCGTGATCGCCCACAGGCTCTCCACCATCCTGAAGGCAGACAAGATCCTTGTCGTAGACGGAGGAGTGATCGCAGAGCAGGGCACTCATGAAGAACTGCTGGCTTTGAATGGCATCTATAGAGACCTATACGAGACCCAGTTCCGCAAGATCATAGACGAGGAAGCTCAGAAGCACACAGAAAACTGAACGACATCTCCCAATAACGAACGAAGACCGTCTTCCCCGTGGAAGGCGGTCCATTTTATCGAGAGGGAAATTCAGTTTGTTTTTGCTTTCAGTACAGAGCACAGCAAAGGGAGCGAAACGACGACAGCGTAGATATAACGGATGTCCCCGTAAACAGGAGTCGTCAGGAGCAAAGTCCCCCAAAGGAACAGCGAGGGAAGAAACGCGATCCAACTTTTGCCTTTTCTTGTAAAGGAATAGATGAAAAGCATAAGGAAGAGCCATACATACCCTCCGCAGCTGAAAAGAGGTCCCAGGAAGGATTGCTGGTTGTTGCTGTGGGATATGCTGTAAAGAAAACTGGACAATCCGGACGGAAGGCGGCTGGAAGTGGAGAGACCGTAGGAATTCGGTTCCATAGTCAGCACATAGGGGATGCCTGTCTGTTCCGGGTACCAGAAGCCCACAGTCAGGTCGACATAAGCGTTGATATAGGAGAACGGGTTATCTTTCAGAAGGCGAAGCCACAGAAGAAGATATCCCATTTTGTTTTCTGCGATAGCATCCTGATTTCCGGAAGTGCGGATCAGGTTCTTGATATTGTCGGAGATCCTGGCGTAGTAAGAAGAAGCGATCATCGCAGGATTGACTACTTCCGAGATCATCGCATAGTCAGCGTCCGATATCCTGCCCTCGTCTACGATCACGCGGGAGACCTGCTGCAGAGGAACGGACAGGTATTCCACTGGGTCCACTGCCGTCACGTCCAAAGCGCGGTAAACTGGTCCCAGCACGAGGATACAGAGGACAAGACAAGCGATAAAGATCAGGAGCAGCTTTTTCTTTTTCCAGAACGTGAAGACCAGGAACGGGAGAAGGGCAAGGAGAACGAACAATCCGTTTGAGCGGAAAAGACCGATACCTATGCAGGAAGTTGCAAATAGGATATAGTGCGAGGTCTTCTTGAAGGTGTGATCCCGGTCCTGAAAGAATCTCAGCAGGAGGGAACACAGCAGCAGGAAGAAACCGGCGAACCAGGAATCCTTCAGGTTGGTAAAACTGAACAGGATGTTGAAAGGGACCAGAGCGAAAAACAGATCTGATATTAGACAAAATGGAAGGCTTATTCCAAGATGGTAGGCGGAGGAGACGCTGTATGCCATGCAAAGCGCGAGGAAGAGCATCTGAAGAACAGAAAGGACAGCGGTAGCCGCCATCATGTTTCCGCCGGATATAGCGAGTCCTGCTTTCAGGATGGCACGCATCAGCAGCGTGTGGATCACCGGGTGATGATTGGACAGAGGGCTGTCACCCATCGCCTGCTGGAGCTGCCACACGCTGTCCGGAGAGAAGATCCCGGGATAATAAGCCAAAAAGAAGAGAAACCACACGCAGAAGATCAGGGAAAAAGAGACCAGAAAGACGGCCCCGCCGGAGATCCTCTTTGTGGTATCTGCTGGAATGTGATCAAAAGCATCGTACAGGCAGACCATAAGGAGGCAGAAGAAATACGCCAATCCCGCCGCAAACAGAAGGATATAAAAAAATGAAGCTCCAAAGGAGGAGAAGCGGAAGTTTCCGTAATGAGCGAGAACAGTGAAGAGCGAAAACAAGGTTCATGTAACGATGCCTGCTGTTTTCGCCTTTTTGACGCCGTTTGAGCTTTCCTGTCAAGAAGGACGCAGACGATGAGTGAGCCTACAGAGAAGAGGCTCATGGGATGAAGACCAAAGATCCGGAACGTGCTGTACAGATTCAAAAGAAGGAGGATACCTTTGAGAATGGATATGATCATTTGGCACTCCTTTCCGCGGCAAGGATCTGCTTCTTTTGATACTCGATCTGCTGCAGTTTAAACTCAAACTCCCGCCGTTCCTTCGCGGCAATGGAGTCCAGGATCATCCCGCATACCAGGGCTAAGAGACCGCTCAAGCCGATAAAGCCCGCCATAAAGAGGGTCGGGAATCGCATGACGACACCGGTCTGATAAAACTCTCCCAGGATAGGGAGGATGAGGGCGAGCGCGATCACGACCAGAACGGCGGCGACCACGCCGAAGAAAGCGAGAGGCTTGTAATCCCGGAACAGTTTGACGACCATTCTCAATACTTTGAGACCATCCGACACGGTGTTGAGTTTTGAAGTGCTTCCTTCCGGACGATCCCGGTAAGTGACCGGAATATTGACCGTGTTGAGATTTTTGTCCAACGCATGGATCGTCATCTCTGTCTCGATCTCGAAACCGCTCGAAACAAGGGGGAAACTCTTCACGAAGTTGTAGCTCAACGCGCGGTAACCGGTCATGATATCGACGATATTGCCCTTGAACAGATGGTTCACCAGAAAACGTACCAGGACATTGCCGAAGTTGTGGAAGGGGCGTTTGTTCTCCGTGAAATAGGTACTGGAAAGGCGGTCGCCGACAGACATGTCGCAGCGGTCCAGAAGAACTGCGTCGCAGAGAGCGCGTGCGGACTCGCTGGGATAGGTGTCGTCCCCGTCTACCAAAAGGTAGCACTCCGCGTCGATCTCGCGGAACATCGTCCGAAGGACGTTACCTTTTCCTTGTTTTGGTTCCCTTCTCACGACAGCGCCGGATGCCTCGGCTAACTGGTATGTTTCATCCGTACTGTTGTTGTCGTATACGTAGATCGCCGCATCCGGAAGGGCATTTCGGAAATCCGAGATGACCTTCTGAATGGTGAGAGCCTCGTTATAGCAGGGAATGAGTACAGCGATCTTGTCCATATGACATTTCCTCACTGGATAAAGATTATGATTATAAAAAGGGGGTATGGTTATTCCCAAATAAGAGTTTCAGACAGAAGGGACGCAAAGAGGAGCAATCCCTCTCTGTCTTCGGCAGAAAAGCGGTCAAACAGAGGACTATCGATGTCCAGCACTGCAACGACCCGGTCTTGATGATGAATGGGGACCACGATCTCCGAATTGGACGCGCTGTCACAGGCGATATGTCCCGGGAACTCATGGACGTTGGGCACGAGTTGCACCTCATCTTTCTCCCAGGCAGTGCCGCAGACCCCTTTTCCCTTCTGGATATGGATGCATGCGACCTTGCCCTGAAAGGGTCCGAGAACGAGCTGATCTTCTCTGACGAAATAGAATCCTGCCCAGTTGATGTCTTCCAGCGATTCCCACAGAAGGGCGGAAGCGTTGGAGAGGGCTGGGACGAAATAGGGATCCTGTTGTATCAGAGCGAGAAGTTGTTCGGTTATAAATTTGTAGTTTGGGGTCTGCATAATATACCTCTTGTATCAGTCGTATCTTGCTTCGATCAGGGGTTTATCCCAGTATATGGTTCCGCCTGCGGATCCTGCCAGTTCATCTGCGGACTCTCTCACGAGGGGCAGATAGAGAGCGTCTTTCTTCTTCGTCCTTCGTCCTTTCTCCTGGGACAGGACTTTGGAGAAATAGGCATCGTAGGAGATGCTGAAGTCCTCCGGATCGGTGTGAGGAAAGAAACTGACCGCCACTTCGTAGGTGATCATTCCTTCCTCGGAAGTTGCAGTGAGCTTTACAGCGGCTGCGTTTCGCTGGACTGTGTTGAACACGAGATCTGCCGCAAAATATTGTTCATGAATTACCCCGGCTGATTCAAAGAATCAGATCGAGGTTTCCGTTCGAACGGCTATGCCGTTCTACTTGCGGGGATCCACGGCTCCCATATCCCTTTCTACAGGGACTACTTGTTTTGTTGTTTCAGCATCTCATCCGGATGCTTTATCACAACGATATTTTTGAAGTCAGGAACGTTATTCTCGGTAAATGCAACAGAGAATGCCTTTCTCAGGATATTTGCCGAACCGTTCAGATCTGCATTTATCGTTTGTCCATCC
>JAFUBI010000245.1 GCA_017460285.1 Oscillospiraceae bacterium
CAATTTCTATTATCTCCATCATGCTGTCTCCTTCCCTGGAGAGCAGTCTTCTTTTCCTTTCTCTTTTGGGTTGGTATCCAGTTATCAAACAGCCGATTGAGGAAAAAATAAAGCAGCCATTTGCTATGATCCTCAAATATTTACTTGTAAATGTGATCATCCTTTCCCTGTACTATATCCTCCTCAACGTATTAAAATTACCTTCACTGGAGGAAGATCTTTCTGGTGGCAGATGGGTCACAGTCTCATTGATCGTTTTATATAACTTTACATTTTATTTCTATGATAAGTTGCTTTCCATGATCGATCTTTACTATCGCAATGTTCTAAGAAATAAACTTGTTCGTTAAGTATTTCTTTTCAAAAAGTACAGGACTTAGTTCATCCTTTTCGATGACTAAGTCCTGTCTCTTTATAATTCTAATTTTGCAAATTCTTCCGCAAAAAGCGCCTGATATTCTTTGTCTTCTTCAACAACAATGTTCCTGTATTTTTCGATCTCCGCAGGATCCAGCACTTCCGTTGACAGCCATTTCAGTTGATCGGAAGCTTTCTCCGTTTTCAATGCAACCTGAATGTATGCAGGTCCCACCATGAGAAGGCGCAAAGAATTCTTTTCCGAAAGAAAACCGCTTGTTATGATCCCCAAGGTGTCATAAATCGTGTCATTTGCAATCGGTCCAATGATCACGTCACAATCCGGACAATTGTCTTCAAACCCATTTCTGTTGCGAAAAATGTATTCATACCATTCAACATTTCGATCAAGCGTTTTGATCTTTAAACCGTCTGTATCCAACTCGTACGAGTTTAAAAAGGTATTCTGACCTTTTCTCTGTCTAGCCCACCTAACTGAAAAATCCTTATTTGGTGATAAGTAGAATCCCTGACCAAAATCTGCATTTTTTCTGCCATAATGGACATCTGGTTTCCGGATCTCATCGTATCCTACATGGTATAGACTAACTGTGCTCATTTCGTGTTTTCTCGTTAAAAAGGTGATGTTTGAGGATCACTCATATCTTAGCGCCTCGATAGGATCAAGATTTGCTGCCTGTATCGATGGAAGTAGACCAAAAACGATTCCAACAACTGTTGAAAAGACAACAGAAACAGCAATGGCAGGAAGACTTATCGCAACCGGAACATCAGCAACGAAATGAATCACATATGCCAGACCAATACCTACAGCAACACCCAATAACCCACCTATACTGGTCAATACAGCAGCTTCCGTTAAAAACTGCCCTAAAATACGTTTTTTCCTAGCACCTAACGCTTTCTTAAGACCAATCTCACGTGTCCTTTCAGTTACAGAAACGAGCATGATATTCATAACACCAATTCCGCCAACCAAAAGGGATATCCCTGCAATCCATATTAGCATACTGTTAGTGCTTTTACTAAGGTCTTGAATATTTTTTGCTTGTTCGAGGAGATCATCTGCCTTATAGCGAAATTGCTGCTCGCCTGTAGAACTGTCATTTGTTTCGCTGATTCCTAAGGCTGTATTCAGAATCTCAGCAGCTCCCCGTCCCGCTTCTGTCATGCTTTCTGTATCCTTCGCCTTAATGACTATGCTTTCAGGCTCATCAAACTGATAAAGGATCGGCCAATCTGCAAGAGGGACATACACTTTCGCAGAAGAATTTCCCATATATGTGTAATAGTCTTCGACCGTTTCGATCGTAGGCTGAAACTGAGACATCGTGTCCACTACGCCAACGACCAAGAAAGATTCACTGCCAATATCGATTACTTTTCCTATCGCTTCCTCACTGTTGAAAATAGATTTCGCTGTAGAGCGATCCAATATGGCAACTTTAGAAAAATGAACATAATCATGTTCTGTAAAGAGCCTTCCCTTTACAACCTGCATTCCTGTTGTTGAGAAGTAATTCTGATCAACTCCAATCAGACCACATCCCGAAAGGTTTGTTCCCCTATAAGACACATTGCTTACATAGCTCCTTGTAACAAACCGAGACACAGAAGCAACCTCAGGCATGCTTGATATTTTTTCCAAGGAATCGGAAGATACCGGATAAAAGCCGTCCGGGATCCCGCTGTAATCAAATTCATAGTCCCATTCACCCTGTTTGACCTTGACTGTTACAGTATTCGTTCCACCGCCGATCAGGTTGTTTTTGATCTGCTCATTCGTTCCTTTGATCGTGGAAACGATAGCGATTATTGCCGCTATTCCGATAATAATGCCAAGCATTGTAAGGAAAGAGCGCATTTTATGGGTGGAGATTCCTCTAAAAGCTAGTTTGATATTTTCTCCGAAGCCATTCACTCTTACCATCCCATCACCCCGGATTCATAGTCCGCTTTTGCGCCTTCCACAGCGTTCTTTCCGTAAGGAAACGCTATATAGTCCTGAAGAGAGAGACCACTATATACTTCCACATAGTATCCACCGTATAAGATCCTTCCGACCTGAATATACTGTTTTTCCAGTCTCCCCTCCTCATTCGCTTTGAGAACAAAATTCATTCCGTTTTCTTCACGTACAAAACTGCTTTGAAGAGCAAACTCTGCTTTCCCTCCACTTTCCTCTTTCAAAAAACGGATCTCTCCACCATCCCAAGGCTGCAATTCATCTTCGCAGTCAAGGACAGCAGTAAAGGGGTAATAAGACATGTTCGCACTGTCTCCAGAATAGTTCATGCTATACTGCGCAGGATATGGAGATATCTCCTTGATCGTCCCGGTGTAGGTCATTCCATTTGACCACATCATTACAGAGATCTGGTCTCCTACGTTAATGGACCCTAACTGTATCTCCGAAATAGTACTTACAATTTCGTACCCGTCTCCATTTTTGACTTGGATCAAGGCTTGATCTCCTTGTGGGGCAAAAGGATCTCCTGCCGCAGTAACAACACCGTCCTGTGCTGCACGAACGATCCCATCCGTAGATGTTTGCTTCGCTTTTCTCCAATCCAATTCTGCTTGAGATACCTCGATCTCCATGCTGCGAATCGTCTGAGTTTGACTCAAAATCATTTCATCGATCTGCTCTTGAGAATACATCTGTGTTTCCGGAACCTCTACAGGATCTGGAATAGCAGTTCTTAATTCAGATAAGCTAAATACTTGCTGTGCATGAATAAACATGTCCGCATCAAGATCGTTCGGCACTACATCACCATTAGGCATCATCTTGAACAAATCAGCGAAGGTAAAATAATCCTTTTTCTTATTGTCGAACATACCTTTCATCCAAGCGTCGCGATGAATTCCGTCTTCGTTTTCCTTGGAACTAACAGTGCCTACCAGGACACTGTCCATTCCTTGAAAACTCTCCCAGATATGAAACTCGAAATACTTCTGTGGCTGAACTGTAGACTCCTCATATTCTATTTCTTTCTCTTCATCCGCAGGTTCAGTTCCTTCGTTTCCCTGTGCATCATCAGGGTTTGAAGCATCCTCTTCGTCAGTTCCTTCTACTGGCTCTTCAACTGGTTTTTCTTTTGGAACTGTATTAGGGAGAATTGCCTCATCATCGTATGTCAAAAGATATTCCATCATTTCACGACTGATCTCGGTTTCAAGATTGACGTCGATTATAAAGGGCTTCTCTTTCGTCCCTTCCCCCTTAATAGAATCTGCTTCGAACGATTTCGTTGTTATTCCATCCTTTTCCAGCAGCACATTAACACGAGTTTTATATATCTTGTAGATTGGAGTTGGCTCTACGTACGGTTTAAATGTCTTCAAATACTCAAGGTATTCACGTGCTTCATTCAAATCGCGTTTAGCCATTTCGTATCGAATCCTATAACTGTCAGCTGCCAGTTTCGCCTGTGACGCGTCATATTGCATAAGAGGGTCACCCTTGCTCACATGATCGCCAACAGATACATATATTTGAGACACAAGCATACTCGTATCCAAATACACCATTTGTGTTCCACCCTGGCTGATCTGACCATAACCTGCAGAGCCGGAATCGATCCAAGTATCTGCGACATTCATCACAGAAATAACACCCGTGCTCTTTCCACTGGAAATGTATGCTCGCGCGCCAAAAACAGCACCTGCGAGAACAACTACAGCTAAAACAGACGCAATAATAATTTTTAATGAGGAACGGGAACCTTTTTTGTTCATTTGATTCCTCCTAAATCTTCTTTATTCGTGGCGGAAAGCACTCCGTCACTCATAACTAACACCCTTTGGGCATAATTTGCAACACCGCGCTCATGTGTGATCATGACGATAGTTGTTCCCTGACTATTAAGTTCACAAAACAACTCCATCAATTGCTCACCGCTCTTTGAATCTAACGCACCGGTTGGCTCGTCAGCCAATAAAATGCTCGGATTATTTACAAGTGCACGAGCAACGGCCACCCTTTGCTTTTGTCCTCCGGACAACTGAGTAGGGAGAAAATCCGCCCT
The DNA here is from genome assembly GCA_017460285.1 of Oscillospiraceae bacterium. GTDB lineage: Bacteria > Bacillota > Clostridia > Oscillospirales > Ruminococcaceae > RUG11783. The sequence continues at coordinate 4,410 of JAFUBI010000245.1, forward strand.
ATCGGAAAGACCAACTCTGTCCAGTGCTTTCCTTGCTCTGTCTTCTCTTTCTTTGCCAGGAACATTTGCATAAACCAATGGCAGCGCTACGTTTTCTACTGCAGTCTCTCTAGGAAGCAGATTAAACTGCTGAAAGACAAATCCTACACCTCTATTACGCAGATCTGACAATTGGTCATCAGACATTTTTGAAACGTCCTCACCATTGAAGAGGTAAGTTCCAGTGGTTGGTCTATCCAAACAACCAATAATATTCATCAGAGTCGATTTCCCACTTCCAGAAGGGCCCATAATGGAAACGAACTCACCTTCATCAACAGAAAAAGATACGTCATGAAGGACAGGGACATCCATCTCACCATTTTTGTAGTTTTTATAAAGATTTCTTATATCGATGATCATCCCTCTACACCATCCATTGTCATGTCATCATCGAAACTTTCATCAAACACGATGTCCTCACTATAGAAATCCATATCTCCTTCAATGTCGGAATAGTCAGGTTCGACATAAACATATTCTGTGGTGGTTCGCTGACCTTCCTTAATGGTTCCGTCCGGGAATGCAATGTAGTCATTTATATCCAATCCATCCAGCACTTCCCAACTGCCGATCTCTTCATCATAGGAGCCGAGTTTTAGGCTTCTTTTTACGATCTTCCCATTATTGTCTGCCCACACATATGGAGAATCCGAATCGATTCCTTCGAGATATCCTTCATAAAGCCACAATCCACTTTTCCCAGAACTGTCTGCTAATTCGATCACTACATGTTGACCCAAAAACAATCCGGAACTATCCGATAATTCAATATAGAAATAGTATTTTGAACTTTGATTGGAACTATCTCCACCGTAATAGTATTCGTTATTATCGTTCGCTGTCTGACCTGTATCCACTCGGGATACAAAGCCATTCCAAGAGGTATCATCTATTCTGCTTCTCACTACGACTTGTGTTCCCTGCGGCAATTGAGAAAGATTCATCTCATTCACTTTGCCTTTAATCACAAAATCGCCTGTTTTCATTACAGAGATATACACATCGCTCCCTGTTGTACCGTCTGAAACAGTTTTCACTGTTCCCTCAACTGTTGAAACAACATTGGCGTTTTGAAGAGATATTTCGAGATTACTGAGTTCATTGCGCAGAGCTTTGATTTTGTATTCGATCTGAGCGTTTTGGTTTCTTAGATCAGCAATGTCCAACGGATCAGTCATTAGTGCTATTCTTTCATTATTGCTGGTGATAGATGCTTGCTCTCTTTGGATATCCAGTCGTTTTTGAGATATCTCAAGATTGATAGAATCTGTATCGTATGAAAAAAGAATATCGCCCATCAAGACATGATCGCCTTCTTTGACATACGTTTCTTTAAGCGTTTTGGATGTATCCAGTTTAAAGTCCACCGTCTGCTGTGCTTCCACGACACCACTGAATCGGTTTGCTGTTCCCATCCCAAATTCCATAAATGAACTTACAGGCATGACGTATACTGCATTACTGCTGTTACCTTTTCCCAAATAATACCAAGTACCACCTGCAGCACCTGCAAGCACCAAAACAATTGCTATGATCGCACCAAGTTTACTCTTCTTTTTTGTTTCCATGAATACTCCAATAAATGATTATTAGGGATTTCTCAAAGCGTGGCTATATATCCCTTCGCTTTTGCATCCCTATTATTGCAAAGCAAAAACTGAAAAACAATCTTCCTTAATAAAGGTTAATCGTTTCTTAATTCATAGTGTCGTTTGTGCCAATAATTGTTGCATCAAATCGGGTTTTTTTAGTTTTTATGACAATGGAAAAGTCCGCGCACGAAGCGCGGACTGTCCAACTATTCTCGTCTCGTTAGAGTTTGAAGTCGTAACTTTGGGAAAAGTCACCGAATGCATAAACCTTAAGCGTTTTCTGCAGAGTATTGTAAACAGATGAAGTCAGCGTCTTTCCTCTATCTGCTCCATTTTTGGGATCCTGTGCAACAAGTGCCATAAGAGTCGTTCCAAAGTCTTCGCGGATACCGGAATGGAATCTCTCCAAACCTACCTCTAAGCATTCATACCTTCTGTCTTTATCTCTGTAACCATCATCGAATGACAGATAGTAATTCGTGCAATGATCTGTCTCTCTGATCTTCGTCTCGTCACCTACAAACTCAAGAACAACAGACTTACCTGTAGCATCACCGACTAATAAATGGAAGGCGGATCCGGGTATAGCCGATTTGACATTATACTTCAATGTCAGACCGATGGCTTCTTCAACCGTACCGCAATAATCCAACATCATTCGCATCAGAATAGTGTGGATCGTGGTGGGTTTCCCTTCATTTTTCTGAGCAGGGAGTTCTTTGCTGCATACCCAAGCCTTTTTATCTGCATGGTTGACCACAATCGTCCCTATTTCCGTTCGTTTTTCCTTAGGACCAGGAACAAAACCGGGCTCATCATGCTCATAGTTTTCTTTCCCATTGGTCTTAATAGTTTCAACAGCGACATCATAATCCATTTCTGTCCACTTGCTATCTACCGTCAATGCCATGATACTAGTCGTTAAACCAGCTTCATTCATGCCGTCCATGCAGATATACGGTGTAAGGACCAATGCGGAAACATCCGTTTTCCCATCGTCTAAAGTACCTTCTACCATTTCCTGTTTCACGCGATCCAACCAAAATGCGTCCGCAACCCCAATTGATTTATATTTCGCTTTGGGGTTTGAAGATCGAACTACAACACCTAACGCTGTAAGTTCTCCATTTTTATCCCCGTGGTAATAATGGCGATAATCGTAATTCCGATACATCATCGGCTCCCCTTCTAGATTCTTAACGAAGAAAGTGGAACAACCTGTATCAAATATAGGCATAAATACTTCGGGAATATCGTAGTAGTCCCAATCTGACTCCATATAGTAAAGGTATCCTTTTTCATCAACCCTACGGAGAGATTCAGCAGCTGCTATCTTCTTCTCGTCTTTCATCGCATCAAGCAACACATGTGGATTTTTCATTGTTCTTCTCCTTTTAAAATGCCTTGAGAACGTTCCCATCTGTATAAAGGAACAATTCTAATTCTGATTTACTGACCACTGCTTTGTCTCTTAGTGGCGATACATTAACACCATCTACATATATTTCAGCAGTTTTATTCTTTTCTGCCACTGTAACGACATGACTTCCATTCAAAACAACGGGATATTCATTTCTCGCATGAGGACAAACAGGCGTCATGACAAAAGCATCCAGATCTGGCGACAACATAGGTCCTCCTGCTGATAAGTTGTATGCTGTAGAGCCTGTTGCAGTTGCAAAAATGATACCATCACCTCGGATATTCAATTCGCTTTGATTATCAATATGGATCTCCAAATCAACTGTGGATCCACCATTTTTTTTACCAAAAACGATATCATTTATAGCAGTATATTTATTACCTTCACTGAACACATTCAAGAGATGTCTTCGCGTGAGAGTTAACTTATCGAAAACTTCGTTAAATCTCTCTATGTCTTCAAATCCTATTACACAGAGATATCCCAAACGCCCACTGTTGATTCCCAATAATGGTTTCCCTAGTTCTACAGCGTAACTTGCTGCCCTTAAAACACTTCCGTCCCCTCCAAGCGAAATGACAAGATCACACTCTTCTTGTTGGAATCTTACATACCCATCATTCCCATAAACAGCAACACTATCCTCAGGCAATAAGGTGCACACGTGACCACATTTTTCTTCCAAAACTGAGACACATTGCTTAGCCTGCAGAATCTGTTCATCTGTAAATCTGTTGGGACATAAAAGAATTCTCATAAATAATACTCCTTTTCCTTCCGCTTATGAGTTGGCAGAGATATTCAGATGTGCAAGGGAAAGAGCAAGATTCTCATGTTTTACATATATGTTTTCCGGGACAACGATTCGAAACGGAGCAAAATTCCAAATTGCACATATACCGTTCTCCACAGCAAAATCCGTAGCTTTTTGTGCTTCCTGGGCAGGCACTGTTAGTGCAGCTATCGAGACTCCATTCTCCTTGCAGAAATCCTTTAAATGCTCCATTGGATAGATCATCTTCCCAAACATCTCTTTATTGACTTTTTCCGGATCATTATCAAAAGCTGCAAGGATCTTAAGGCCATATTCCAAAAAACCGTTATAACCAAGAAGCGCTTGTCCAAGTCTTCCTGCACCAATAATAACGACTGGTGTAGATTCGTTAGTTCCCAATACACTTTCAATACATGTTTTAAGAACCTTCGTTTCATAACCCACTTTAGGCTTCCCCGCGTCGCAGACCATGCTGAGATCTTTTCGAACCTGGACCTCTCCCAATCCCAGTCCTTTTGCGATACGAGACGCGGATACTGTATCCGTATTCACATTTTCGCGAATGTATTGCAAATACATCGGTAACCTTCCTAAAGTCGCTCTTCGAATACTCGTCTTTTTCATGGTTGCCTCACAAAATCGGTATTTATTATCGATATTATTGTATCGAATCGCTCGTTCCATTTCAATTCACATCTGAATTTATCTCACTTCCTTTTTTGCTGTGGTATACTCAAGCAAATGGAGGTGCAAGATGCCAAATCAATTTATTAGGACCGAGTTGATATATGGAAGCGAAGCGATTGAAAAACTTAATGCTTCGCGTGTTGCTGTGTTTGGCATTGGAGGCGTGGGAGGCTACGTCGTTGAAGCACTTGCACGTACAGGTGTGGGCACGTTAGACCTGATCGATGATGATACAGTGAATTATTCCAATCTCAACCGTCAGATCTATGCCTTACACAGTACTCTTGGAAGGCCCAAAGTCGATGTAGCCGAGGAACGTTGCAAAGACATCAACCCAGACATTACGGTCCATAAACACCGCGTGTTTTTCTTGCCCGAAACACAGGACAGTTTTGATTTTTCTTCATATGCTTACGTTGTAGACTGTATCGACACCGTCACTGGAAAGATCCAATTGGTTATGAAGGCACAAGAAGCTGGTGTTCCTATCATTTCCTCAATGGGAGCAGGCAATAAAACGGATCCTTCCCTCTTTAAAATAGCGGATATCTATAAAACAGAAGTCGACCCTCTTGCGCGGGTCATGCGGCGCGAACTGAAAAAAAGAGGAGTCAAACATCTCAAGGTCGTATATTCCACAGAATTGCCCACAACGCCAGTCTCTGAGATCCTGGCAAAACTTGAATCAGAACCCTCCTCTACTGCTCGTCCAAACAAACAGAACCGCTCTAAATTGCCTCCTGGATCTAACGCATTTGTGCCATCATCAGCTGGTTTGATCATTGCTTCAGAGATTATCAAAGATCTATTATCTTGATTTTTCCATATCATTCAAAAAAGAGATACCCCCCAACAACAGGTACCTCTTTTTCTTTTTGGCGGAGAGTGCAGGATTCGAACCCGCGTGGACTTGCGCCCTAACGGTTTTCAAGACCGCCCCGTTATGACCACTTCGGTAACTCTCCAAGTATAGGCTGATCAAACCAGCCAAATGATTATACACCATTTAAAGCGTATAGTCTACTACTGAAATTTCTTTTCCTCCACGAATATATACACGCTCAACACGGCGAGAGATCCCACAGAGTATTTCGTAATTGATCGTTCCCGCAAGGGCAGCGATGTTATCCGCACCAATTGGGCAATCCCCGCCAAACAGGGTTACGGTGTCCCCTTCCTTGGCGTCTACACCAGTCACATCAATCATCATCTGATCCATGCAGATATTTCCTACGATCGGCACTACAGCGTCATTGACGAAAACATATCCTTTGTTGGATAGAGCCCTTGGATAACCATCCGCATAACCTACTGCCACTGTAGCAACTTTCATTGGCTCTGTGCAGGTATACTTTCTGCCATAACCTATCGTTTCCCCCGGAACAAGCTCTTTCACCAAAGAGATCGTTGTCTTAAGGGACATAACAGGTTTTAGATCGATCTGCTCCAACGAATCCCCGGATGGGCTGCACCCATACATAACGATACCAGGTCTTACCATGGAGTGATGATATGAAGTAATCATCAGCATCGCAGCACTGTTGCAGCAATGGACTTTATCAAATTCAATTTTTCTCTGTTTTAGTAACCAGACAACATTGGAAAAACGATCATGCTGAAAACGTGTAAATTCCTCGCTCTGGTCGCTTTCTTCATCTGCCACCGCAAAATGAGTAAAAATACCGGTAGCCTTCAAATTGGGAAGCAAACAAGCCTTAGCGATCTCCATAGCACACGCTTCATCATTCACAGCAGAAAAACCGATTCTGCTCATTCCAGTATCCACTTTGATATGAACTTCCACTGTGACACCAGCTTCAACTGCAGAAGCACTCAGTTTTCTAGCATAATCCATGCCTAAAACCGTTTGTGTAACTCCAAGTTCGAATAATTCTGAGGCTCTGTCCTCTGGTGTGTATCCCAATATGAGGATAGGATGTGTTAATCCTGCCCTTCTCAACCTTCTTGCTTCCATAATATTTGAAACAGCAAACCAGTCAGCCAAATCTGAAATCGCATTTGCAACTTCAACGTCACCATGACCGTAAGCATCAGCTTTTACCACTGCCATCAAAGATACCTGATCCTTGAGCAATCCACGAAGCTGCTCTACGTTAAAACGGAGGTTATCCAAATTGATCTCAGCCCAAGTTCGTTTCAGCTTTTCCATAATCCATACTCACTTTTGATGCCATATGAACGGCACTGCAAAAACATAGTGTCTCCACTTGGTATTTTACCATCAAATATATATCATTTTCCCCATAAGACCGACTGCTAGCACAGTCGGTCTTACATATTAACTAAACTGGATTATTTTTCAAAAATGGGGAGCACTTCCAGATAGAAAATGTCATCGCGATCTGCAGCAACACCCTCTGCAAGAACTGCACATTTTCCTGCGATGATTCCACCGGCCTGATTGACGAGCGACTCAAGAGCAAGAAGGGATCCGCCTGTAGAGATAACGTCATCAACGATAAGAACTCTCTTCCCTTTCAAAAGGTCGATATCCGCTTGATCCAGCCACAAGGTCTGTTTCTTTACTGTAGAAATGCTCTGCACGTC
>JAFUBI010000246.1 GCA_017460285.1 Oscillospiraceae bacterium
AAGAGCGAGCCCATCCGCTTTGACTACTGTAGGGATCGGTGCAGTCTTCAGGTATTCGATCGCTTTATCCGCATCATCAAATGTTTCATAAGCGGCTGTGGGAATACCATATTTCTTCATGAGGTTTTTAGAAAACACCTTGCTTCCCTCAATGATAGCTGCATTGGCGCGTGGTCCAAAACAACGGATACCTTTCGCTTCAAGGGCATCTACACAACCAAGCACCAGCGGATCATCCGGAGCAACGATAACATAGTCGATCTGGTTTTCTACCGAAAACTTTACGATCCCATCGATATCCTTCGCACCAATATCCACGCAGGTGGCATCCATTGCGATACCACCGTTGCCAGGCAAAGCATAAACTTCTGTGACAATCGGATTTTCACGTACTTTTTTTATAATGGTGTGCTCTCTTCCGCCACTTCCAACAACTGCAACTCTCATAATACTTTGCTGTATAAGACAGCATCTCCTTATCTAATTATATCTTTGCAAATACATTGTACCTTTGGCTTATTTCTTTGACAAGGAAAAGGATCTCACTCAGTCACAGAAAAGGAGCCCTGCCTAAACAGAGCTCCATACACAATAGTTTCTAGAGTTTCAATTATGCTTCCGCTTTTGGAGACAGATATTCATCGATTGCTTTTGCTGCAACTTTACCTGCGCCCATCGCTGAAATGACAGTCGCAGCACCTGTTACAGCATCTCCGCCCGCAAAGACTGCATTACGCGAGGTCAAACCATCTTCATTGACTATGATGCCTCCATGGCTGTTCACTTCCAGTCCCTCTGTTGTGTTCTTGATCAGCGGGTTCGGTGATGTTCCGATTGCCATGATCACAGCGGTAACATCAAGATCAAATTCACTTCCTTTTACCGGGACAGGACGGCGACGACCTCTCTCATCGGGTTCGCCCAATTCCATACGGATGCATCGGATACCTTTGACAAATCCATTCTTGGGATCTCTCGGATTCTCCGGATTCTCGTATCCCAGGATCTCTACCGGGTTGCAGAGCAATCTGAAGTCGATACCCTCTTCTTCCGCATGTTCCACTTCCTCTTTTCTAGCAGGAAGTTCCGTCATAGAACGGCGATAAACGATATAGACTTTCTCAGCGCCAAGCCTCAAAGCCGTACGAGCAGCGTCCATCGCGACATTTCCACCACCGACTACTGCCACTTTTCCGCCCTTCATGATCGGTGTGTCCGGATGATCCAGATATGCCTTCATAAGATTGCTTCTGGTAAGGAACTCGTTTGCAGAGTAAACGCCCTTCAAACTTTCTCCTGGAATATTCATGAAGTTCGGAAGTCCGGCACCGGATCCAACGAATACGGTCTCATACCCCATCTCAAACAGTTCATCTATCGTCAAGGTCTTTCCGATGACCACGTTTGGCTCTATGTCGACGCCAAGAGCTTTCAGAGTCTCAACTTCTTTGGCGACGATCTTTTTAGGAAGACGGAATTCCGGAATTCCGTACACCAGTACGCCACCGGCTGTATGCAAAGCTTCATATACGGTCACTTTGTAACCTTTCTTCGCAAGATCACCTGCACAAGTCAGACCTGAAGGTCCGGAACCGACAACGGCTACCTTATGTCCATTAGGCGCAGGAACAGTCGGCGCGTGCTGAACATGCTCGTTGTGCCAATCGGCGACAAATCTCTCCAGACGTCCGATTCCTACCGGTTCAAAACGGATACCCATCGTGCATTTGCTCTCACACTGTGATTCCTGCGGACATACACGACCGCATACAGCAGGAAGGGATGATGTCTGGGTAATGATCTGATATGCCCCTTCGAAATCTCCCTCTTTAACCTTTGTAATGAACTCAGGAATATGAATATTGACGGGACAACCCTGAACGCAAGGTTGGTTCTTACAATTCAAACAGCGAGCAGCCTCTGCGATCGCAGTTTCTTCGGGATATCCTAGAGCGACCTCCTGGAAATTGTGGGCGCGCACTTCAGGTGCCTGAGTTGGCATCTCATGTTTCTTGGGATCTAAAGCCATCTTTATGCCTCCTTATTTTTGAAAAGATTGCAGGTCTCTTCATATGCGTGCCGCTCAAATTCGGAATACATCCTTCCTCTGGACATTGCCTCATCGAAGTCCACCTCATAACCGTTGAAATCCGGTCCATCAACACATGCGAACTTTGTAACTTTTTTCCCTTCCTGATTCAGGGTAAGGCGGCAACCGCCACACATTCCTGTTCCATCTATCATGATCGGGTTCATAGAAACTGTAACTGGAACTCCAAAAGGTTTCGCAGCTGCTACTACGAACTTCATCATGATCAGGGGACCGATCGTTATGATCTCGTCGAACTCTTCACCTGCTTCAAGCATTTCCTTGAGTGGGACTGTTACGTTTCCCTGTCTGGCATAAGAACCGTCATCCGTCATCACAACGAGTTTATCCGAGCACTCACGGAATTCGTCCTCAAGGATCAACAAGTCCTTGTTGCGGAATCCTATGATACTGGTGACATTCGCGCCTAAACGATGAAACTCCTGGGCGACTGGCATCGCGATGGCGCATCCTACACCACCGCCAACGATACAAACTTTTTTCAATCCCTCTGTATGGGTAGCAACACCAAGAGGTCCAACAAAATCCTGTATGGATTCGCCCTCTTCCTTGTGATTCAGTTTTTCCGTTGTAGCGCCTACGATTTGAAAGATGATCTTCACCGTTCCCTTTTCCGGATCTGTTCCAGCCACGGTCAATGGAATCCTCTCACCCTCTTCGTCCACACGAAGGATGATGAACTGACCTGGTCTCGCTTTTCTGGCAACCAACGGCGCTTCGATCTCCATCTGAGTGACGGTAGGGTTCAAAGCTTTTTTTGAAGCGATTTTGTACATATTAATCGTCCTTTCTTTTCCAGCATACAATCTGCTCGATTCCAGAAGGCAAAACAGAAAGTCACAAGCCTCCTAACATTGATAATACTACAGAATGAGCAGATTGACGTAATGGAAAATCACATCGCGGTATATCCGCCATCTACCGGCAGATTGACTCCGGTCACATAGGAAGATGCAGGAGATGACAGGAACAATACAGCTGTATCGAGCTCACCTTCGTTTCCGTATCTCTCTTCCGGAATCATCGTCTTTGCGTTCTGCTGGAAGAAATCCGAATTTAGTGTTTCTACTGTCAGAGGAGTATAGAAATAGCCAGGGCAGATGGCATTTACTGTAATGGAGTACTTGCCCCACTCTGCCGCAAGAGCACGTGTCAGGTTCACAACGCCGCCTTTCGCAGCATGATACGGCGCAGAGCCAGCGATCTTGTTTCCGACAAGACCATACATGGAAGCGATGTTGATGATACGTCCGTATTTAGCCGGGATCATCGCCTTCTTAGCTACAGCGCGTGCTACACGGAAAGAACCAAACAGATCGATATTCATCTCGTTATGGAACTGATCATCCGTGATATCCTCAGCAGGAGCGACAGCTCCTGTTCCGGCATTGTTGACCAGAATATCGATACGTCCGAATCTCTCCAAAACCGCATCGACCATGGATTCAACGTTCTCTGTATCTGTAATATCGCAGCGGATCGGGAGTGTCTCTACCCCGAATTCCTCTGTCAATGAGTTGGCAACTTCCTCAATCAGATTCTGACGGCGCGCCACTACCACGATATTCGCCCCCTGATTTGCGAGAGCTTTTGCCATCTGTACTCCCAAACCTGTTGAGCAACCGGTGACGATCGCTACCTGTCCTTTAAGATCAAAATAATTCTTCATGTTTTTTACTTCCTTTCTTTCTAGATCTCGATCCTATTATACACCATTCGATACCACTTGTATCGATTTTGCTAAATATTATTTTTTTAAACTAATTTATTGTCCAGTCTCTGCTTTTCGTTCAGAATTGCAGAATTTTAACATGACTCCTATAATTAAAGCATCTCAATTAAGAGGAAGATAAAATGATTCGTCCTATCTTAACCTACCAAGTTGGTTCATCTGAAAATCCACGGGTCCTTCAAGAGGAGACAAGGCGTGTGACGGATTTTTCTTCTGAGGAAGTAAGATCGTGTATTCGTGACCTGTCGGACACTTTAGCTGACTTTATCCAAAAAAACGGCAACAAAAGAGGAATCAGCGGTTTGTCTGCTCCGCAGATCGGGATCGATCTTGCGATCTCCGTGGTGCAAACAACTGAAAGACTTTATGTCCTCATCAACCCTGTCGTAATTGGCGAGCGTGGAAAGCAGCGTCTTTTCCGTATAGGCTGTTTCAGCCTTTTTGAATACCGCGCTATGGTCCGATACAATGATGACGTTATCATCGAATATCAGGATGAAGCGGGGTCCATACATCAGGAAGAATTCAAGGGTGACCGCTCCTGCGTCATGCAGCATGAACTGGATCATCTTCACGGTTGGTTGCTTTTTGAAAGACTTCCCAGAAAAGAAAAGGATCTCTTTATCCCAGGTTCAGAGCCGGGAGACGGTTCATTCATCTCCGTGACTCAAAAATATAGCGGGCTCTTCAACGACTATTCCGATTATTGCTCTCTTGTTGAAAAAGATGCTCAAGGCAACGAGACATTTTTAGAAAAAATCCGTTCCTGCACTCCGTCAAACGGGTCTATCATGGAACTTGGAGATGGAACCGGAACCCTTTCCGTCGTTCTGGGTAAAGAAGGCTACCAGGTCACCTGCACCCAAGAGGATCCCGACATGCTAGAGTTGGATCTGAGGATCGCAAGGTGCAATGACAGTCCTGTCACTTTTCTTTTAAGAAAAGACCTGTCCGACCGTGACATCTTTAATACCATTTTTTCCAAAGATCATTTCCAAACACTGGATGACGGCGCCTTTCTTTATGCGATCAAAGATATTTCAAAGTACTGTGACACTTTGATCATCCTCGTTCCAGAGAATCCCTCTACTTCGGAAAGAAAGGTCAATGGAGTCTATCGCTCCACAGATGAATGGAAGGCGCTTGTTCAACAAGCAGGGTTAGACCCGTTTGTCAGCAATGAGCAAGAAAAGAACCACACAATACTGACGATACGAAAAGCAAAATAATATTTTCAAACCAATACCCCGAATCCTTCCTTTTGGATCCGGGGTATTTCTTTCTACAAATATTTCTATTCTTGGGGCGCCTTAGCCACGAACAGCCTCCATCAACTGTTTCAAACGTTCAGGATCGATTCGGTCATTGACATCGCCGTTAACTTTGATGGAACTTCCAATAATAGCCCCATCTGCTACAGTGAAGAAATCTTTGGCGTTGGAGGCTTTGACACCGCTGCCCAAAAGAACAGGTGTATCTCCTGCAAGTCTCTTAAACTCTTTGACGTCTTCCAAAGTCGGGCTTTTTCCTGTCAAAAGACCGGTTACGATCAAAGCATCCGCTCCGGATTCCTTTGCTTCTGTGATGGAAAAATCCAAGGGCTGATCACACATCGCAAATGTGTGCTTTGTATTGATATCTGCAAAGATCATCGTATCAGAAGGATAAACTTTTTTCAGTCGCATGAGAGAAGGCGCCTTTGCCTCTGTTACTCCGTGGATACCCATTCTGCTTTCCACAAAAG
>JAFUBI010000247.1 GCA_017460285.1 Oscillospiraceae bacterium
CCGTGTCTCAGTCCCAATGTGGCCGATCAACCTCTCAGTCCGGCTACCGATCGTCGGCTTGGTGGGCCGTTGCCCCACCAACTACCTAATCGGGCGCGAGGCCGTCTTTCAGCGGATTGCTCCTTTGACCCCATCCGGATGCCCGGTCGTGGTCTTATGCGGTATTAGCACCTATTTCTAAGTGTTATCCCCCTCTGAAAGGTTGGTTCCTCACGTGTTACTCACCCGTTCGCCACTAACTTTATTTCTTCTTCAACCGAAGTCTCTGTATCCGTAAAGTACTTTCGACTTGCATGTGTTAGGCGCGCCGCCAGCGTTCGTCCTGAGCCAGGATCAAACTCTCTATTCGTTTGTATCTTAACGGATCTTCATCCGCTAACATCAAGCTCATTCCGACGTTTGACGTCTTAAAATTTACTTGTTTTCACAGCTTCTCGCTGTGCTTGACAAGGGTTTTGCACTTTGTGATATTGTTTAATTTTCAAGGTCCAAGTTTGGCGCCCTTTTTGGGGCGCACGACAGATTATATCAGCACCAAATAGGCGTGTCAACACATTTTTTCAAAGTTTTTTTGAGAAAGTTAGAACGGCGCCTAGCGTGTCCTTCTTCGATTTTTTACGCGTGAAAAATCACTCTTCCGTTCGCTTCATTTTCACTATTTTCGTCACGACTTTCGCTGGTTTTTTTGTTGAAAAGGACTGCTCCGATCAAAGCTGTGAACGGGATCGTCAGCAGTATCGTAGATGCGCCGATCAACATGTTCAGAAGTTCCAAAATAACAACTTCCAGATTTAAAAGATCCAGGACAGAAGACTGATAAGCAAACAACAACAGCACTGTGGACAAACTGGAGCCAATGTAAGCGAGGATCAGCGTGCTGATCTGGGTGCCCAAGATATCCCTTCCGATCCGAAACCCGGCGGAAAGCAATTTGGAGAAATGGCTACCCGACTGCTCAGAAGCGTATTCCCAAACAGAGGTGGCAATCGACATCGAAACATCGAGGGTGGAACCCAGCGCTCCGATCAAAGTCGCCGCGAACACGATCGCCCTCATATCAATAGGCTCGCCGAGCAAGGCAACGACATACATATCCTCTTCGGATGCAAACCCTGTGATCTTCATCAAGGAATTCATAAACAGTGATAACAGCGCTGCCAGCGTGACTCCGCTGATGCTGCCGAGCATTGCAGCGAGAGATTTCTGATTAAAACCGCCTACATACAGAGGGGTGATCACGATCGAGAACAAACAGATAAGGACCGTCCATAAATAGACATTGTATCCGGATAGGATCGCAGGCACAAAAACGAGGAATACTGCGGCGACTGTGAACCCCAATGCCAACGCTGTTGCTATCCCTTTTATCCCCGCAAACAGGACAAGGAAAACCAGAAGGATCAAAAACAAGGCAACGATCCATTTCAGCCTGAAATAATTGCCCGCGATACACACACTCTGTCCGACATCCGACACATAGATCCAGTCCCCTTCTTGGACGCCGTAATTCTTGTGTGAGATCATACCATCGTAAGATTGCGTGGCACGAAGTGTCTCTCCCTTGCGCTCCCCGGTCAGAACGGTTCCTTCAAACAACACATCGGTCATAGAACTGGAATACGTTCCGCCATAGGGGTTTTCTATCGTGGAAACATCGACCACCTCTGTCACCTTCACGAGATACGTAGATAATGCATATCCCGTCTGACTCTTGAACAGCATCGCATTTCGGGAAGTCAAGAAAGATGCAGTTGTTACCAGTAACAGGCAGATAAGCGTCAATATCGCATACCGCTTCATGTCCTTTGCTTTCATTGCTATATTTCCTTTTCCATGCTAAATTTCAATAGTGGTAGATAGGCAAGCACTCCGATCAGTCCCGTAACGAAATAAAGGACTGGGGCGACACCATAACAGTCGATCAGGAAAGAGCCTATCTGCGGTCCAACGATCATCGGGACCATGACGATAAAGACCATCCTCACTCCTTCAAACCGCCCTCTGGATTCTTCCGGTGTCAGATTCTTAAACATAGCCGTAGCGGTAACGGTCATGAGGAAATACCCGACATAGAGGAACACCCTTGCCACGATCACGACGACGATGTTCTTGGATACGCCGTGCAGGATGCTGCCTATGAGGAACAATGCCGGAGCAACGAAAAGTCCTGTCCTTCCTTTGCCGGAGTCCACAAGCTTTCCTCCCGTAAAACTGGCGACAACGATGAAGGGGAGGGCACCGGCAGTAAGCAGGGTCGCAAATGTTTTCGAGACTCCCAGATAATTGTTCGCATAGATCATCTCGTAAGCATAACTGACCTGAAAGCCACAGGAAAGGATGCAAAAAGCCGCTAAGACTAAAAATAGTTCCCTGTTGGACGCTCTGGATTCCTTGCTGAAAGCAGACAGAACATCCTCCACGAGATTCCCTCGTCTGGTCTCATCCGGTCTCAGGCTGTCTCCTTCCGTGATCCAACCACCGATAATAAGTCCGACCAAAGAAACAAGTGCGCCAATACCGATGAAAAAGACATGATACCCAAACTGGTCGATGATCGCTCCTGCACCCGCCAGAATGACGCCGGACGCAAGAGGAGCCATCTGCACGATCGCCGTGATCTTTCCACGGCTTCGCTCATCCGAGATATCGGTCGTCCAGGCGTTATAGCACGCGTCATAAGCGGTGGAACCAAAAAAGGTCATGACACAGTCGATCACGACGACCGCCAGTGCTGCGGAAACCGTATTAGGCATCACCTCCCCCAACAGGATCGCTGCCGTAAAGACCCCCCAGATCACGTATCCCCAACGGATAAAAGGTTTTCTTTTTCCTACCCTGTCCGAGTAGATGCCGACCAGGAAAGTAGTCAAAGTCGCGACGACAGCGCTGGCGCCGTTCATCAGCGCGATCGGCCATGTCTCCGTTGTGATGGCATCGTACGTATACGTGTTGAACCACGAGTTCTCCAATCCCCACGCGATCTGTCCCAACACGCCGAGAACAACGACGACCAGAACGTTGCGGTTCCTTTTTCCACTCATCTTTCCGCCTCCTCTATTGCGCGATTCATGTAATTCAGTACTTTCTTCTTATCCCAGGACCACTGCGGTTCGATCAGCAACCTTTTCGGTCCGTCACCGGTGAACCTATGTACAACTGTCTCTTTGGGAAGGATCCTAAGCGCTTCCACCACGATCTCCGTGTACTCTGCCAGTGTGAGAAGGGGAAAAGGATCTTTTTCATACTCTCTTCCCAACTTCGTACCCTTCAGCACATGCAGCATCTGTATCTTGATCCCGTCCAAGATCGGATCCAGCCCCGCCAGATATCGGACTGTTCTAAGCATATCCTCTCTGGTCTCACCAGGAAGACCGAATATGATGTGCACTATGACTGTGATTCCTGCGCTCTTCAGCCTCGAGTAAGCATCCTCAAAAACAGGGAGTTCATATCCTCTGTTGAAATCTCTCGCGGTCTTCTCGTTTATCGTTTGAAGACCAAGTTCCACCCACACCGGTTTTCTTTTGTTCATCTCCGAGAGATGATCGACCATGTCCTGCTCCAGGCAATCCGGTCTCGTCGCGATCGACAGGATCTCGATCTCCGGCTGATCGAGCGTCTCGTGGAAGAGAGCCTTCAACCGCTCCGGATCCCCATATGTATTGGTAAAAGATTGGAAGTACCCAATGAATTTTGTTGCCTTCGTCTTTCCCGCGATCCTCTTTTTGCCTTCCTCAATCTGCTCCCGAATCGGGAGAAAGTCAGGTGCAAAATCCCCGGATCCGTTTCCAGAGCAAAACGAGCAGCCATCTACGCCCACTTTTCCATCTCTATTGGGACAAGTGCATCCGGAGGTAAGAGATATCCGATAGATCTTCTCACCGTATCGTTCTTTCAGAACGTCGGAAACTCTTCTGATCTCCATCTTTCCTCCCCCTCCGTTTTTTCCTAATTGTACGCCTGCCAAAGCAGAAAACCAAGGCGCCCGCTCTTTTGGCGGACGCCTTATCATATGCTCTATGCTTGTCGAATCCGACTATCTTCTATCCTTCCAATTCCCTGCACTGCTCCAGAAGAGAGATGATCGGGAGATGCTGCGGACAAGCAGCTTCGCACTGACCGCACTGGATGCAATCGCTCGCTTTGCCTCTGCCCTGTGTCACGATCACATATTCTCTCTTCGTGCGGAATTCCGGGCTTCCTTTTCTGCGGTTCTGCACGGTAAAGATCTCCGGGATCGGGATCCCCATCGGGCATCCCTTCGTGCAGTAATGGCACGCTGTACAGGGGATCGATTTATCCGCGTCCAAAGCCTTCTGGACTTCGCGGATCACCTCTTCCTCGTGCTCGCTCAGCGGAGTGAAATCCTTCATGAAACTCAGATTGTCCTTCATCTGCTCCAAACTGCTCATGCCGCTCAGGACGGTAAGAAGGTTGTCCTTGCTTGCCACGAAGCGCAGTGCCCATGAGGAATAGGACATCCCATTGTTCTCACGGTCAAATATCGCCTTAACTGTATCGATCGGGTCGGCGAGGATCCCTCCTTTTACCGGCTCCATGACTGTAACAGGCTTGCCATGAGCTTTACAGATCTCCCAGTTCCTTCTAGAATTGACGCCCGGATTCTCCCAGTCCGCATAGTTGATCTGCAATTGTACGAATTCCACATCCGGATGCGCCGTGAGAAGTTCTTCCAACAGTTCCGGGTCCGCGTGGAACGAGAAGCCGTAATGCTTGATCAGTCCCTTCGCTTTCATCTCTTTGACGTAATCCCAGAGACCGAATTCGTCATACAATTTGTAATTAGAACGCTGAAGAGCATGGAGTAAGTAATAATCCAAATATCCCGCTCCGCTGCGCTCCAAACTGATCTCCAGTTCTTTTTTTGCCTTCTCCGCATCGGTATCGCCCGCCGAACAGATCAATTTGGAAGCCAATGTGTAGCGATCTCTTGGGTATCTTTCAACCAGCGCTTTTCGAATGGCTTCTTCCGATCCCGGATAAGCAAACGCCGTATCGAAATAGGTTCCCCCTGCTTCAAGGAACAGATCGACCATCCGTGAGACCTGATCCACATCGATGGTGCCGTCTTCCAGCCTGGGAAGTCTCATCAGCCCGAATCCAAGTTTAAATCTCTTGTTCTCTTCCATGTATCCTCCTCAATCACACCGGCAGAACCTGCCGGTCCTGTAAATGAATTGCCCTTTTTCACATTATACATCCGCTGTATACAGGCAGGAATAAAATCCTGGCAAAGAACAAAAGGAAGGTCGCCCTTCCTTTCATGCTCAGTTTGTTGGGTTCTCACCAAGAACGAATCTGCGGATGTCTTCCGCCAGCTCTCTCGTGTTCTCCTCTGAAATATAGATCATATGTCCGGATCTGTATCCTTTTACCGACACCCGATCCTTCGGAAGACCTGCATGATCCATCGTGTAGTAAACAAAACCGATCTCTGTGCAGTCGTCGTACCAGCCATTCGCAAAGAACGTACGCATTCCGAAAGTGGATGTCATCGCGGTACGCAGTCTCTCTGCTGTCGTTCCGCCTTTGGTCTCTTCGTTCCAGGCATACTTGTCATCCTTGTCCTTGTAGAACATATAGGTAAGATATTGGCGGTCCAGTTTCACATTCAGATAAGGGAGAATGACTCCGTTAAGCGCACTGTAAAAGAACGCGTCATAGCGGTCGCCGGTGGCGTCTGTCCAGGGTCCGACTGCCTCCTCCACCTTTCCCGGCTGGAGAAGAGGTCTGGTGAGACGACCGTCGTATCTTGAACAAGCCAATCCCTTGTGCTTGATCACTTCGCTGCGGAAAGTGTCTTCATCGATCTTGAGGGCTCTTGCTTCCAGGAACTCCTTGGAAACTCCGGTGTAATAGGATATCTTGCGGATGATCTCCTCCCTTTCCTCTCCTACAAGGGACTCACCCCGATACAGTGCCAGCAGATAATCATGATCCGCAAATGCCTTTGCCTCTTTGACGAACTCCTCTACGCTCTGATCCGAGGGATGATTGTGATAATGGTTGATCGCCGCAAAAGTCGGGAAGAAGAGGACAGAATCCTCCACCTGAACTTCGCGGTTAAAGTATTTTCCGATCGTGACCGTGTTGCCGATCATGACGATACCGTCAAAGCGCAGACCATATCCTCTCTCTTTTCCCATGCTCGCTGCGATACCGGCAGCTGTTGCGCTTCTGGTACATCCATAGGACTCCCCAGCGAGGTATTTGGGAGACAGCCAGCGGTTGTACCTGTGGCACCACCCTTCGATAAAGGTCAGCAGTGCTTCCGCGTCCTCCTCGATACCGAAGAACTCTTTCGCATGTTCTGTATCAAACAGCACACCATACCCTGTCCCGACCGGATCGATGATGACAAGATCCGCTACATCGAGAAGGCAATCCGGATTGTCGATCACTTCATAGGGCGGAAGAGAGGTAGGACGGTCCACCTCATCTCCATATCTCACACGCTTGGTTCCAAAGAAACCCGCATGGACGTACATGGAACAACTGCCAGGTCCGCCGTTGTAAGCAAAAATGACCGGTCGATTGGGATTCGTATCGGTCTTGTTGAAATAGGAATAAGAAAACAGAGTGGCGATCGCTTTCCCTGCGTTATCGTAGAATACATTGTCCTCACACACCGTGTGATAGGCGATCTCCTGTCCTCTGATCGTGATCGCGTGGTCGCTCTCAAAGCGCTTCGGCACAAAAGTTGCCGCGTCGAATTTCTCTGTCTTGTACATATGCTGTTTTCCTCCAAAGCCCGGTCTGATCCAGGTTTCTTTTTATTACTATTATATAAGAGGAGACCAAATTCGCAACCGGATCCCTCATACACCGGAACATGCCGCTTGTCATAGGATACTCATGCGGTTCATGATACAATTATTTTAAATTTAAATGGTTAAGGGATTTTGAGATGAAAGTGCTTTTGAAACTTAGCAGGGAGGCGATACGCTATCGGGGTCTGTACGTTCTGTCCATACTGGCGACGCTCGGTCTCACCCTGGTGAATCTCGCCGCTCCCCGTGTTTTGTCCTCCATGACAGGTCTCGTCAGCGAAGGAGTAAGTGCGGAAGATCTGTCCACTATTCGAAACCTGACTCTTGCTCTGACCGCTCTATATGCGCTGCGCATCCTTCTGCGCTTCATGAGCAATTATCTGTCCCACAAAGCAGCATGGCACCTCGTGGGAGACCTGCGCACGAAGGCGTATGACAAGTTGGAAAGGATGCATCTGGGCTACTTCCACGACAAGCAGACAGGCGACCTCATGAGCCGGGTGGTAAACGACACGAGAGACTTCGAGTTGCTCTATGCCCACATGATCCCCGAAACGATCACGAACCTGGTGACATTTGCGGGCGTCCTCATCGTGCTTCTCACTATCAACTGGAAACTTGCTCTGATCACCTGCGCTCCGATCCCTCTCATTCTCGTCTCCGGTGTCATTTTCGCCAAGAAGGTCCGCCCATTTTTCCGGGTCTCTCAGTCAAAGATGGGAGAACTGAATGGAAAACTTCAGGACAACCTGTCCGGAGTTCACGAGATACAGTCCTTCGGACGTGAAGAATACGAGACCGGAAAGGTAAACGAGAAGAATTTCGACCACGTCCACGCCATGTTGCAGGCTCTGAAGATCAGTGCTGTGTTCCATCCCAGTGTGGAGTTCATCTCCTCTCTCGGGACCATCCTCGTGGTGGGATTTGGAGGTTATTTGGCATACCGGGAAGGTCTCAGTGTTGAAGACATCGTATCCTTCCTCCTCTACCTGAATCTCTTCTATGCTCCCATCACTGGTCTCGCTACCCTGTTGGAGAACATGCAGCAGTCACTGGCTGGTGCAGAAAGGGTCATCTCCGTCCTGGACGCGGAGCAGGAGATCACGGACAAGCCGGATGCTATCGTCCTCTCCAATGTAAAAGGTGACATCGAATTTGACCAAGTCCGCTTTTCCTATGAGGAAGGACAGCCTGTCCTTGATGGCATCTCTTTCCATTGCGCGCCAGGCAAGATGCTGGCTTTGGTGGGTCCTACCGGAGTGGGCAAAACGACGCTCACCCAACTGATCTCACGATTCTATGAGCCAAATGGCGGATCGATCCGGATTGACGGTCATGATATCGCTGATGTGACCCTTGAAAGCCTTCGCAGAAACATCGCTCCTGTACTTCAGGATACTTTCCTCTTCAACGGAACTATCGCGGAAAACATCGGATACGCCCGTCCTGATGCAAGCCTTGATGAGATCCGCTCTGCCGCGAAAGCCGCAAACATCGATGACGACATCCTGCAGATGCCGGATGGCTACGACACAAAAGTGGGAGAGCGTGGACTGCGACTGTCTGGAGGGCAGAAACAGCGAGTCGCCATTGCGAGAGCGATCCTTCGACAAGCTCCGATCATTATTCTGGACGAAGCGACCGCCTCTGTGGACGTGGAAACTGAGCAGCAGATCCAAAAGGCGATATCCGGCATCGCGGGACAGCGAACGATCATCGCGATCGCTCACCGCCTCTCTACGATACGGAATGCGGATCAGATCTTGGTCATCGAAAACGGAAAAGTAACGGAAAGCGGCACTCATGCGGAACTCGTCGCTTTGAATGGTAGTTATGCCCGAATGAACGAGATACAAAACTCTGCGATCAACAGCGGTGGGATCGTGTGATCCAATCTCAACACTTCAAATGAATAAGCATGCCTATTCTCTGACAGACCAGATACAGGCATGCTTTTTCTTTACCGTAATTATTATTCAAAATGATAGATCGCGCTTCCGATGTCCAATTTTCCTAGCTCAGCACATACGAATTTCCCCAGTTCATCGCTATTCGCAACAACGACCGCGATCGTGTCTGGATGATCCGCTGCCTTGATCGCTGCGCGGTCAAACGTGATAAGTAGTTGCCCTTTTTTCACGCTCTGTTCCTTTTCGACTGCCACACGGAACCCTTTTCCCTTCATCTCTACCGTATCGACACCAATGTGGATCAGAATCTCCATACCATCGCTGCTCTCCAGCCCGACGGCATGACCGCTCTTCGGGCATGTTGTTATCACTCCGTCACAAGGGGCATAGATCTTTCCATCACTGGGTTCGATTCCACAACCCTTACCAAGGATTCCTTCCGAAAAGACCGGATCTGGGAACTCCGTCAAAGGGATCATATTTCCCTTTACCGGTGCATATACTGTAAGCGGCTCACAAGCAGGATCCACCGTTGCATTCTTTTGAAACAACTTATCAAATAAAGACATGTAAAATTCTCCCTTGCTATCCTAGTTCAGTAGATGGAAGTTTTATCAGGTGAAAGATGTCGTCGAAATCAAAACGAGCTACAGAAGCATTGGGCACCAATGTTACAAGGATATTCGGGTCTTTTCTTTCAACTTCATCCAGATCCCATCCAAATAGCGCTTCCAGCATGTAGTAGAAATACCCTCTGTGGGACACGATCAAAACATTATCCCCATCCTCACACTCTCTTACGATCTCATAAAAAGTGAAGCGGATCCTTTCTTCCAGTATCTCCCGATTTTCGCCTCCATATTCGGTAAAGTCTTTCCTAGCCCAGCACTCCCCCATGGCGGGACCATCTACCGATCCTGAGGCTTCCAGAGTTCCGAAGAACATCTCCTTCAATCCTTTCTTTCGAATGATAGGAATCTCTGGGCTGCCTTTTAGGATCAGTTCGGCTGTATCGAAAGCACGTTCCGACGAAGAGGAGTAAACTCTATCAAAATGGACTTTGCGCAGAAGTTCCCCTGTCTTTTCTGCCTGTTTGATCCCAAGAGGAGTAAGAGGGCTGTCGCAGGCACCCTGAGACCTTCCGATAACGTTGAAAAGAGTTTCCCCATGTCTCACATAATAAAAATGTATCGCCATAGATCCTCACATCGTGTTTAACTCTTCCGCCATGCACAGGCACAACTCTTCTGCCTGCACGACCGTTCCGAGCATGTCCAAAATACCATGGTCACACCCACAATAGGTGACGAGTCGCACATTCACGCCAAGTCTTTTCAATTTCTTAGCCAATTCTTCTCCGCTGATGCGCAGATAGTCGAACTCGCTGTTGTTAATCACGATCTCCGGGAACTGGGAGAGAACTTCATCGGAAGCCAGATATGCTGAAATCAAAGGGTTCTCAGAGGTAGTTTTATTCTGGTTGTACAGATTCAAGCCTCCCTTTTTCATCCCAGCTTTGATCCTCTCGACACGGCTGACAGCGATCTCTTTTTGCTCTTCGAGCATGGGATACTTCTCATAGGACCACTCATATTCTTTGATATCATCCAGCGCTCTTGAGTCAGGCGCAGGATAAAGCAAAAATGCCTTACGTATCCTACCGTTTCCAGCGTTGTGCTGAAGAACTGCAAGGGTAAGTACGCCACCTGCACTGTCTCCTGCTACCATCAATCTGTTGCGGTCGACATGCAGTTCTTCTGCATGTTCCCAAACATAATCCACTGTAGCGTAGGCATCTTCATGAGCACCTGGATAAGGAGTCTCGGGTGCCAGTCTGTATTCCGGAAATACAACAGTAGCATGTGCCTGCTCCGCTATGTATTGCATCTGCTTTTCAAACAAGTGGATGTCTCCAGCCGTAAAACCACCGCCGTGAAGATAGATCAGAACAGGAGTGACCTTTCCTTCATCGTCCTGTCTGCGATAGACATAGATATCGATCATATGATCTTCGTTGACAGAGATCAGTCGCTCATCACACACGATATCATTTTCTGTCAGATCATAAGTGACTTTGTCTGGGCGAAACCTCTCATTTGAAAGTCGGAAACCACCTTTAGCACGATTGCTGAACATTTTTTTCTTGTTTGCAGCGATCTCATACAATCTTGGGTCCATGGCGTGAGGTCTGTCATCGTCCGGAACCGGCTTGAACAAAACTTCTATTCCATCCACTTCTTGTTTGAACTGCTTTTCGCGAATTGCATCCACTAACGCTCGATCATATTTCCTCATGATATTATTTCCTTTCCCGTCTTCCTGGAGAGGCGCCCTTCGCTTGGAAGCAAGGGCGCCCCTTCTCTATGGAGGTTTTATTGAAACGTTTTATCTATCAATCTTCGTCGTCTGTGTAGACGGAATCATCAAATTTGGTAATGAATACTCCTACGAAAGAGCACACAGCCATGATCACAACACCAATAAGAGCTTTTACGAAGTTCGCTGTATCCTGTTGAGTTCCCATATAAAGCAGGATATTGGTCAGAGAATAACCTCCAAATCCATAGCACTTCAGTCCAACGATACCTGTATAAATACTGGTGATCAAGGAAGTGATAGCTCCTACCCAGTAGAGCTGAGGCATTTTGTAAACAATGCCGTATGTCGTGGGTTCAGAGATACCGCCAAACAAAGCAGAAAGCGCACTGGTGAATCCATACTGTTTCAGTTTGTTCTTCTTTGTCTTCAGAGCTACAGCAAGCGCAAGGAAGCCAGGGGTGATGGTGCAGCAATAGAACCAGATATTGATAAGGTCATCATAACCAACATCTGCCAGAGAGGCAAAAGCGATCGGGATAAGAGCCATGTGGAATCCAGGCATGAAGTTTCCAACCGTGTAAGAGAAAAGGATGATTGAGAATACTGCCAGCCACGGGATATGGGTGCGTACCCAGGAAACGAGAGCGTAGATGTAGTTTGTGACAAGACCGCCCAAAGGTCCAAGCAATGTGAAGGTGAGGACCGCTGTGATCGTGAGGAGCAGGAAGGGCTTTAGGAAGTGCCGCACCTGGATCGGGATAACTTTCTTCAGCCATTTATCCAGTTTGGACATGACCCAAACAGCCAATACGATCTGAAGCGTTGAGCCATTGTATGTAGTTAAAAGGGTCGGAATACCGAACAGAGAAGTGTAACCTGTTTCACTTCCGGCATTTACCAAGGCTACCCAATCCGGATACAGAAGCGCGCCGGCAAGAACCATTGCGAGAACAGGCTCTGTATCAAATTTAAGGGCAGAAGTGTAAGCGACATAGATCGGCATGAAGTAAAAGACTGCCTGCGCCACACCGTTCAGAATAATATAAGTCGAACTGCTTGCATCAATCAAACCTAGGAGTTGTAAAACAAGCAGCAAGCAGGTAATGAATCCTGCAGCGATCAATCCGGGAATGACCGGACTCAATATACCGGACATCATGAGGAGGTATTGAGAGAATCTCTCAAGAACCGTCTTCTTACCGCCGTCTGCTACATCGTCATCCGGGACTTCACCACCGGCTTTCACCGAGTCGCCGACCACTTTAGAGGTTGCAAGATAAACATCCTCAATGACCTGTCCAACGATTACCTGGCATTGTCCATTCTTCATTTCAAGGCCAAGAACGCCATCCAACTTCTTCAGGGCCTCCGTGTTGACTTTCTCCGCGTCTTTGACGTTGAGACGAAGTCGAGTTGCGCAGTGTGTGATCATATTGAGGTTGTCTGTGCCGCCGACTAACTCTACGACCTTGGCTGCAAACTCATCATAGTTTACTTTTGCCATTGTGTTTCCCCTTTCGAGATTTTATGAAAATGATCTATAAAGTAAAACCACTGTGTGGCGATTACTTACGAGTTCCCATCAGCGGAAGGAAATGATCGATCGTCTCCGCTGTAATGTCTTCCAATTGGGATGCCACAGCGTTTCCTGCGGCTCCGCCATATCGCAGGGATTCCTCCCTATCTGCTCCCTGGGTCCGTTTCCCCAGAAAAGCAGCCAGCATCGCGTCTCCTGCTCCGACTTTGTTCACAAGCGGCGTCGCAGGTTGAGTCAGATATAAGAACCCATCCTTATCCGCAAGAAGAGCTCCATCCTTACCTAGAGAAAGAAGTATTGTCTCAACTCCCTCACTGCGAAGTTTTGTCAGCGCTTCAGGTGCAGTCTCTTTCGTAATACTCATATCCTGCATCAAAAGCTGCAGTTCATAGAGATTCGGCTTGATGAGGGAGGGTCTGCATCTGCGTAGCACTTCCGGAGTGATCTTTTCCATATCAATTACCAGTGCTGCCCCTTTTTCGTGGGTGATATC
>JAFUBI010000248.1 GCA_017460285.1 Oscillospiraceae bacterium
CATAATAATCCGCGATCACATCCGCAAACTCCGCAGGAACCTCTCTATCCACACGCAATATCCCCACGTCCTGCATCTCATAAAGCAAAATGTTTCCCTGCCAAAGGTCAAATGTCATTTCGTTGACCAAAAAATCTCTGGATACGACATAGATCGACGCATTGATATCAAAGCATTCGGGTGCCTGCTGCAAGGACGTGAACTCGTTGCGTATCACTCTTCTCGCGTAACCATTTTCCCCTTCCATCGCCATGTTGTAAAAAGGGTTCCTCCTGCTTTTCACACAGGACATGACACCGTCCGCTTTCTCGTTTTCCAGATACAGTTTTACAGCAGAAGGAATATCACTCGCTTTTCGTATCGGAGAGGTAACATCCAGATCAATAATGAAATCATACTTTCTTCCGAAATGCTTTTCGGCTTTCAATAAGGAATCCCGATAAACATCCTCCTTGGGAATAGAGGCTTCTTTTAGCCTGCCTTCCCGATGGACGATAAAAACCCCCGGAAATCTTGTGCTAACGATATCGATCAACTCTCTGCAATCCGTATTTAGGCAGTAGTCCACATTGACATCTTGAGCACCTGCTTCGAAAAGCTTTGCAGCAGCAAAAGAATATAGTGGCATCTCTCTGCCACGTATTTTGCGCATAAAGTATTGCTCAGTCACACCTACTTCTGCCCTGGCACATATTGTGATCAGTGCTTTAACCATGCCTATCCTCCGACCAATACAGTTTACCTTATTCTGAGAAAATCACCAACTTCTTTTGCGTGTAAGTGAACAATAGTGAACAAAATGATATAATATTGTTCATTACGGAGGACAGGTTCTATGCGTGACACAACAGATCGTCGGATCGTCAAAACAAAGTTTGCTATACGAGAATCCCTCTTGGAGATCATGAAGCAAAAAAACTGCAATGAGATCACTGTAAGCGAGTTGTGCAGATCTGCAAACATCGGTCGGGGAACATTTTACCTTCATTACAATGATGTATATGAGGTCGTTCAGGAAATAGAAGAAGAGATCCTTGAGTTTTTCCGAAACACCGCTTTTCTCTATTTTGAAGACGAAAACACAAAGAATTTTCGCGCTATGCTGAGGGCTTGTTTGGAGTGGATCCTCCAGAACGAGAATCTCTCGCTTGTATTTTTATTCAGCCCAAAAGCTGAATTTGCCGATCGATTCACCAATTATGCGATAGAACTGTTTTATTACCACAGCCTGAAATATCATCCTAAGAAAACAAGCGCAGAAAATCGATACTCAACCATAAAAGTGTTTTCCGGGTATTGGGGTGCAATCAAAAGTTGGCTTGAAGATGGTCACTCCATATCATTGGACACTCTTTTAGACTTCCTCATCTAGATCACAAACTATTTCACAATGGTCCTAGCAAATATGCTGTGGTTTTGTTGGAAATTGAGAATGGACCGTTACATACGGTCCTTTTTTAGTGCCCCATCAACATTAAACGTGGCACATTTATGGCACACAAAATAAGCAATTAGAAGGATTTTATGCAAA
>JAFUBI010000019.1 GCA_017460285.1 Oscillospiraceae bacterium
TAAAGGTATGGGCGAGATGCAGACGCTCGCTTCCGGAGTTGGTGACCTGAAAAAGGTACTATCTAACGTCAAAACGCGAGGCATTTTTGGAGAGATACAGTTAGGGGCAATCTTAGAGCAAATCCTTTCTCCTGAGCAATACGATCAGAACGTCATTACGAAACCAGGCTCCAGCGATCCGGTGGAATTCGCGGTCAAATTTCCTGGAGATGATCAACAGACAGTATATCTTCCAATCGACTCAAAGTTCCCTTTGGATGTTTATCAGCATGTTTTAAATGCGTATGATACGGGAGATAAAGAAACGATAGAACGGGCCTCACGTGATCTATATAGTAGAATTCGCCAAGAAGCAAAAAAAATACGGGACAAGTATGTTCAAGTCCCATATACGACTGATTTTGCGATCTTGTTTTTACCGGTTGAAGGGCTATATGCTGAAGCAGTGAGAATAGGGGTTGTTGACGAGATTCAGAGACTATACCGCGTTAGTGTAGCAGGTCCAACAACAATGGCTGCTTTACTGAATTCATTCCAAATGGGTTTCAGAACATTGGCGATACAAAAGCGATCTTCTGAGGTCTGGAAAGTCCTTGGAGAGGTCAGAACGGAGTTTGATACATTTGGAACTGTATTACAGAACGCTCAGACCAGGATCGTAAAAGCAAATGAAGAGTTGGATAAATTGATAGGGGTGCGTACGCGAAAGATCCAAAAGAAACTTAAGGATGTTTCCGAGTTTTCAATCGACGAGAATCGTGATCTGATGGGCTAGATAGTATATGAGAAAACACAAAAAGGGTTCAGGATTTCATTTGCGGACGTTAATTCCTAGAGTAAGTTCCAGTGTATAAAAGGTGGAACTAAAGTAAGGAAATATAGGGAATTTAAAACGATAAAAAGGAAATTGAATCCTCAAAACCAAGTAAAAACGGACAATTATTCAATTGTTGTAGATAAAGAAGCATGACCTAAACACACTTCGAGAAAAGATTTCTCAAAGAAACTTCCAAAAGAGATGAAATTCGAATAGGAAGTTTCAGACAGTCGTGTTAGATAATGAAAAAGTTACTTAAGTAAGAGACGAGGCGACTGGATCACCTCATTAGATGGGATTCTAGAAATACCGAAGACATCCAAGATATCCGGACCATAAAGGCTGGCAAAGATGTCAAAAGGACATCTGCCGTTAAACCTTTTTCGGGAGATACTGTTGATGTGAGAGAAGATGAGGTCAATGGTATCTTGAGAAAAAGAATCGAAGGAAGAACCTTTCGGAACGATATCTCTGAAAAGGGTGTGGTTCTTCTCAACTTTCGGTTTTTGGCAAGACCTCATGGGATCACAGAAGAAAAGCTTTGTTTCTTGAACACCGTTTAAGTCGAGTTCAAAAGCATCGATATTGGAGAACTCACCCCCATTGTCTGTGAGGACGAGTGGGAAAATGTCTCCAAAAGAGATCCCGTTATCTCGGAGTTTAGTTTTAAAAGAACGGATCTTGGAAGCAGCCTCTGCAGCTGTCTTATTATCCAGAAGAAAAGCGAGCATGAAATTGCAGATAGTGAAGTCCATTGTGAGAAGGACTTTGCCCCCTTGGCGACCAATAACAGTATCCATTTCTACCCAGGAAGTAATCTCTTCCTGGTCAATATATTCCAGGAAATCCGTGTAAGTTCTTCCAACTTTGCGAGCTTTTGGAACATACTCAACATAAGGCTTCTTTCTGGCTCTGAACTTCACTTTTCTTGGAAGATCAGTGGAGGAACAGGAAAGATATCCCTTATCCAACAGTCTGTAAACAGAAGACTGCGAATAGCCGAGGTCATGAGCTTGGGAGATATGGTAGATGTGCTGCCCCTGTTTAACACAGGTCGTAACGATATCATCCATCCTATAAAAGGCTTCCTTGTTTAGAGCAACACCTTCTCTGGATTCTCTCAAGTCTTTTTCATAAACTTGCTGAGCATGCTTAGCAAAATAAAGTTGTTTTGTGTACTTGCAGGATCGGTGTCTTTTCTCACAAGCGTTGCAAACGTAAGGCGCTCTGAGCAATAATGGACATGGTGACGTTTCGACAAGATTGCCTTTTTCGTCTCGTGTCCTGACTGACGATTCCCGGAGAGTTAAGTGTCGTTTAACCTCCTTAGAGACGGTAGTTGGATCTTTCCCGATCCATTTAGCAATCTCACGGAACGTCATCTTTTTATCCAGGCTTTCCTGGATGTAAAGTCTTTCTTCAAAAGTTAAATGCTTATTTTTAGACATGGTAGTCTCCTGACTGACTGGTGAAACCTCCTAGCAGGATTCTACACATTTACTGTCTTAAAATCAGCATGCCATCTATTCCTATCCGAAGTTCCAGCGAAACTTCCACACTGGAACTTACTCTAGGAATTAACTTTTCATTTGCGGATTCGAAATAATGTGAAATCACTCATTGACACTGCAAAAACGGTTTGATATAATCTCTTTTGCTGACGCGAGTGTGCTGGAACAGGCAGACAGGCACGTTTGAGGGGCGTGTGTCCATGACGTACGAGTTCAAGTCTCGTCACTCGCACCAGGAGAAGGAACTTCATTTGTGGGGTTCCTTCTTTTTTGGTTTAAAATCTTTCTTCTCTTTTGTCACAATATGCCTAGGTCTACGAGTATATTTTTTAATATTGGAAAGGGTATAATGTCATTAGTTATCCTAAATTTGACTGTGGGTGAAAGCATGAGTTTCATAGAATTCCAAAATGTAAGCAAAACATATCAAATGGGAGAAGTGCAGATCAAAGCACTGGATGAAATATCCTTCTCAATTGATAAAGGAGAATTTGTTGTCGTTCTTGGTTCAAGTGGTGCAGGAAAGACTACGATACTGAATATCTTAGGAGGAATGGATACTGCATCGTCTGGGAGCATTTTTGTGGATGGCAAAGAGATCTCCAAAGCAAATGAGAAAGAACTGTGTGATTATCGCAGGTTCGATGTTGGTTTTGTTTTTCAATTCTACAACCTTGTACAGAACCTCACAGCAAAGGAAAACGTAGATCTGACGATACAACTTGTTGATGACCCAATGGATTCCAGGTTCGTTCTTAAAATGGTTGGCTTGGAGGAGAGAATCAATAACTTTCCTTCTCAGTTATCCGGTGGTGAACAGCAGAGAGTTGCGATCGCTCGAGCTGTCGCTAAGAATCCTAAATTGTTGTTATGCGATGAGCCGACTGGAGCTTTGGACTATGTTACCGGAAAACAGGTGCTAAAAGTGCTTCAGGATATGTGCTCCACTCAGAACATGACTGTTGTTATGATCACACATAACAGTGCGCTTGCAGAAATGGGGCAGAAGATCATCCGTGTGCGAAGCGGAAAGGTGGAATCAGTAGCCATAAATGAAAATCCAAAGAGCATTGAGGAAATAGAGTATTGATGTTTCATCTTGATACACTGCGCTTGATTCGTAAAAGCTTTAATCGTTTCTTTTCACTGGTCATGATCGTGATGATCGGTGTTGCTTTTATGATGGGTTTGCTGAGTACGCCGATCATTATGGAAGACAGTGTAGATGTTTATAATGATAAATATCATATGCAGGACCTGCAGGTTTTTTCTTCATATGGATTTGACGAGAACGATATTCGAGCGATTGAAGCCCAAGAATACGTTGAGCGTTGTTTTGCCAGCAAAATGATCGATGTTTTTTCCCGTGATGAGAACGACAATACTTTTGTTGCTCGTGTTGAAGAGACACGGAGAGACGTAAATCAGTTCGATCTGTATGAGGGAAAAATGCCGGAGAACGCTTCTGAAGTTATTGTTTTGAACGGAAGCGCAGACAGTGGTTATCAGGTAGGTGATCGGCTCACTTTATTCTTGGACGATGATGATATAGGAAAGTACCTTAAAAAAAGTGAAGTAGAGATCGTCGGATTGGCAAGAACACCGACCTACCTTTCCAAAATGTTGGGCACAAGCACCCTAAAAAACTTAGACTTAGAAATCGTTCTTTATACACTTCCTTCAGCTTTTTTGCGTGAGTATTACACAACAGTATATATTGTGTTAGCAGACACAGAAGGTCTGAACGGATTCAGTGATGAATATAAAGAATATGTATCAGATAAGAAAACGGATTTTTCTGTATTTGCCAATAAACAGCAAAATCAACTGAAAGATAAGTTGGTAGAGGAATACACGGAAGAAATACAGAGTAATGAAGCTAAGCTTGAAGAGAAGAAATCAGAAGCACAACTTCAGTTGGATGAAGCACAGCAAAAACTGGAAGAGGCAAACATCCAGATCATTGCCAATCAGGCGCAATTAGATTCTTTAAATACAGTTCTTAGAAAAGCAAGAGAACGGTTATCTTCCCTGCAGACTCAGTACAGTTCCAAGTATGGTGACGTAGAAGCGCGCGTAAATTCTGTGCAAAATCAGTATGGTGGGAGACCATTTGAAGAGATCTATTCGGAACTTTTAACGGATTACGGCACATATACGGCACTTAAATCAATTAAAAATGGAACGTCAACAGACGTGTACGAAGATAGGATCAACGAAGTTCAAGCAGATACGGACGCAAGAAGAGCAAGGCTAAATGGGTCATTATATCCCAGAAGGGATGAGTTGGAAACTATCTTGGCAGATCCGGAAAACTCAGAAGAAGTGAGGGAAAACGCCCGAGAGGAATTAAACCAGATCAATTTGGATATTACTTCTGAAGAACAACAGATTGAGATCAATGACAGATTGATATCTGGATACCGTGAACTGCAGGCAGCCCAATCCTCTGGATCTGCTGAGGAAATGATGAGATCCATTGATGCAAAATACGGGGGCTCTGTTGAAAAGACATATCGTGAGATGACCAGCCTTGCTCAGGATAGAATTGCATGGGAAGCCATTAAAACGGAGATGCAGTTGGCTCAGGAAGCAGTGAATGAAGCTTCTGGGGAAATCAGCCTCACACAAGCTCAACTGGATACAGGCAAAGTTCAATACGAAGCAGGAGTGAAAGAGTATCAGGAACAATTATTGCTCTTTAATGAAGAAATTGAGAAGGCGGAAGCAGAGATCCGAAAAGCATATCAGGATCTAGAAGAGTTACCCGGAGCTTCCTGGATGCTGTTAGATCGAGACAGTCAGTATTCATCCTATATGTATTCCAATAATTCCAAACAGATGGGGGCAATAGGTGTTGCTTTACCTATTCTGTTTTATCTTGTTGCTGCCTTGGTCTGCATGACAACTATGACTCGACTCATAGATGAGCAGAGGGGACAGATCGGTGTCTTCCGAGCACTTGGCTTTTCTAAAGGAGCGGTCATTGGAAAATATGTCTTGTATGCGTTGCTCGCATGTTTGATCGGAAGCACGATCGGTATTTTTGTTGGTATGGCACTGTTTCCGACCGTTATCTACAACACATGGAGATTGATGTATTATCTGCCTCCGATGATCATGCAATTTCCTTTAAAAAACGTTGCTATTTGTTATTTGGCGTTCTCGTTGTTGATTGCAGTTGTGACTGCTATTGTTGCGAATAGTACCTTAAGGGAAGTCCCAAGTCAGTTGATGCGTCCCAAAGCTCCAAAAAACGCGAGAAAAGTATTTTTGGAGAATATACCTTTCTTGTGGAAACGCTTGTCCTTCACAGGCAAAATAACGGCAAGAAATCTAATTCGATACAAAGTAAGATTTTTCATGACTGTCATTGGCGTGGCAGGCTGCACGTCAC
Organism: Oscillospiraceae bacterium; assembly: GCA_017460285.1. Lineage (GTDB taxonomy): Bacteria > Bacillota > Clostridia > Oscillospirales > Ruminococcaceae > RUG11783. Next base: position 5,726 of record JAFUBI010000019.1, read on the forward strand.
TTCTTGTTGTTGGCTGGGGCATCAAGGATTCGATAAAGGATGTTGTGGCGATCCAGTTTGGGGATCTCTATAACTATAATTTCACAGTAAATCTGGAAAATGACCACGCTTTATCTGAAATCACGGATGCACTGAGATCGGATCTAAATAACGAGTTCGTTACACCGATAATGAGTTATTCCAGTAAAATTTATCTGGAAGATGAAGAAAAAGTATTGCAAGTCCAGGTGATGGATGCCCGTGAAGGAAACGATGTGCTTCACCTAAGAAGTTTGGATCATTCGACGCCTGTTCGCATTTCTAACAATGGTGCATTGCTTTCGGAAAAGTTTGCCAAAACAAACGGGATACACAAGGGAGACTATATTACGATTGAATCTAGGAATGGAATAAAAGCGCAGGTAAAAGTCTCTGAGATTGTTGAGATGTATTTTCAGCATTATTTGTACATCTCGACGGATTACTACAACTCATTATTTGATGAGCCGTTCCATCCAGATTTTATAGCGGTCGAATCCACTCTGACTGCTGAAGAGATGGAAGTATTAGTGAAAGATATAGAAGGATTTGAAAGCATTACAGACTTTACTTCTGTAACGGAACAGTTTAATACGATGATCCAAGCTCTGGATCTTATCATTGTAGTCATTATTGTGACTGCGGGAGCTTTGGCGTTCGTCGTTCTTGTAAATTTGACACAGGTCAATATTAGTGAAAGAATTCGAGAGATTGCCACACTGAAGGTCCTTGGCTTCCGCGAAAGAGAAGTAGAATCCTATTTTTTTAAAGAGATCTTTTTACTTACGGTCATTGGTGCTTTGGTAGGACAACCTTTGGGAATACTTGAACA
>JAFUBI010000249.1 GCA_017460285.1 Oscillospiraceae bacterium
CAGGAACGCAAGGATAAAGGCGTTCCGGTCGGAGAAGCTGTACAGAAGGAACTGGTTGCACTGCGCGACAAGCATCAGCTTCCCTACACCTTCCCGTTCGAGACTTGAGAGCGAGGTGAAAACTATGGATGTAATGCAGGAATCTCTAAAACTTCATGAACAGTGGAAAGGCAAGATAGAAGTCATTGCTACTGTCCCTGTCGATACGAAGGAAGCTCTTTCCCTGGCATACACTCCGGGCGTCGCCCAGCCCTGTCTTGAGATCCAAAAAGATGTTAACAAGAGTTATGACCTCACCAAACGCCACAACCTGTGTGCCGTCATCACGGACGGGACCGCGGTCCTCGGTCTTGGTGATATCGGTCCGGAAGCCGGCATGCCGGTCATGGAAGGAAAATGCGTTTTGTTTAAGTCCTTCGGTGGAGTAGATGCCTTCCCGATCTGTATCAAATCAAAAGACGTGGATGAGATCGTCAATACTGTCTACCTCATATCCGGTTCTTTCGGAGGCATCAATCTTGAAGACATTTCCTCTCCCCGCTGCTTTGAGATCGAGAGAAAACTGAAAGAAAAATGCGACATACCGATTTTTCACGACGATCAGCACGGGACAGCGATCATCACACTGGCAGGTCTTACAAACGCATTGAAAGTCGTTGGCAAAAAGAAAGAAGACGTAAGAGTCGTCACATCCGGTGCCGGAGCTGCCGCGATCTCCATCGTGAAACTGCTGCTCTCCGCAGGTTTTAAGAATATCACGATGACCGACCGAAAAGGCGCGATCTACGAAGGAAGAGAGGGACTCAACTGGATCAAGGAAGAGATGTCTCATGTCACCAACCTTGAGAAGAAAGCCGGGACTCTGGCGGATATCATCAAGGGAGCAGACATCTTTATAGGCGTTTCCGCCCCGAATACCCTCACAGCAGAAATGGTACGCACGATGAACAAGGACGCCATCGTCTTCGCGTGCGCCAACCCCACCCCCGAGATCACACCAGAAGACGCGAAAGCCGGCGGAGCAAGGGTCATCGCAACTGGACGAAGCGACTATCCCAATCAAGTCAACAATGTATTGGCTTTCCCTGGAGTCTTCCGTGGAACCTTTGATTCCCGCGCAAGCGACATCAATGAGGAGATGAAGATGGCTGCTGCCAAAGCTCTCTCATCCCTTGTTTCGGACGAGGAACTGAATGAGGAGTATATCCTCCCAAAAGCTTTTGACCCGAGAGTAGGTCCAACCGTAGCCGCAGCAGTCGCAGAGGCAGCCCGGAAGACCGGTGTCGCTCGTATCTGATCCTGTTTCAAAAGTCCTCCAAGCATTTTGCTTTTTGGAGGGCTTTTCGTTATCACGGGCTAACTTGACTAAGCTTCAGCAATAGGCAATAATTGTCAGGATCATAAAATACAGGAAAGAGAATTCATGGATATCAGGAAATACAGCGGACAGGAATTGGTCCAGCGTTTGGACACAGGAAAATTGTCTATCCTTAACGCAATTGGAGCGCATGATCTTAAGAAGGAAATGGTACACGTCGGAAAACTGTGTTCCTTTGTAGTGCACCTTGTCTGCTTGGGCAAAGACGATACAAATCTCCGTAAGAGGGCAGTTTCTGTGATCCGGTTTGCTGCTCCTGCGAAACTTTTGGGGAAACTTCCAACAAGCGAGCACACAGTCGTCATCGGTTTCAACCATCCTTCTCTCGGTGAGGTATGTCGCCTTCTTTACCTGGGCTTTCTACGCTATCCCGACAGAGAGTTCCTTTTTCCAGTCAACTTGCCCTGGTATGAATCCATCGTTCCGGTCATCCCTCAACTCAAGCGTTTAGGGATACATATCTCACCGATGATCACTCCTGCTACAGAAGCAAAATTAAACAAAAAGTTTGAAGGCGATGATGCTAAACTGAAGGATGTGCAACTCCTGAAAATGATCTTCGATCATCGCTATATCCGTGAGATCAAAGCGATGTCTGAGAAAAATGGCATAATCTTCGTGGCTCCGTCTGCCACAAGGCAAAAAGAGATCATCGGAGATCCGGTCCATCCTTCCATGACTGCTTTAGCCCATCTCGTACATAAAGGAAACCGCCGGTCTTTGTTCGTACCTGTCGCCGTATTCGCTCCAAAACATGGAAACCGCGAGCTGAATCTTTTCCGTTCTTATTACATAGAACCGTGTCGGCCCTTTGAGGCCGAAGAGGTCCAGGAACTTGTCAGTGGCAGGGATCGGGCATTCGATTACGCTTTTCTGAAGCGGATCGAAAAAGTCTATAAACAGCGCGCAAAAAAACTGCACCTAGATTGAACATATTTCGTTCAAGAACGGGCAAGGCTATCTTGTAGCCCTGCCCGTTCTCCGCATCAATGCAATGTTTTATTTTCTCCTGACGATCTTGCCATCTTCCTGTCTCACGTATTTCTTTGCAAACTGTTCGTTCACAGAGACGAGATACTCATAGGATTCCGGATGCTGACGGCAGTACTGAAGTGCATAACCCGCCTTGGTTTCGATGTTCTTCTTCGAATACTTAGCAGAGATCTTATCAGCGATCTTGTGTGTAAAGAACTCATACAGGCAAAGTGCGCCAAGAGCTATCAATAGGACTCCTGCGATCTTCGTTCCGACTCCTCTTCCCAGAACTAATGCAAGTCCGCCAAAAGCAAACACCGCCCCAAGCAACATGGAGAAGGCTGAAAAAAGCGTCGCCAGCGGAGCATACGGATAATTCCGATAGAAAATAGGGATCATTGACTCTTTCCTCCAATATCAATGTGATTCTTGTGTCACCCAAGGGTGATTCTAGCACACGCTTACCGTTCGGTAAAGTGGGTCAATCCTAAATGATCGTCCTTAGTCCTTCGTTTCTTCCAAGTATTCTTTGAGGAATTCTTCCAGAAAAGCGTGTCTCTTCTCCGCTTCTTTTCTGCCTTCCTCTGTGTTCATCTCTCCTTTTAAAAGCAGGAGTTTCTCATGAAAATGGCAAATGGAATCGTTGAGATCTCTTCCATGGGATCCCCCGAAAGCAAAGGTCCGAGCGATTCCGATCGCTCCGATGGCATCCAACCGATCCGCATCCTGAACGATGCGTCCCTCCAGCGTTTCCGGACTTTTTCCTCTGTTCTTGCTGAAAGAGACCATATTAATCGTTTCACAGATCTCTTCGACCTTCTCTTCAGGCACTCCCTGTTCTTTCAAAAATCTCCTCGCATTTGCGTTGTTATCCGTCCGGAACAATTTGTGGTCATCTGCATCGTGGAGCAAAGCAGCCAGAGCAACGATGAAACGATCACAACCCACCTCTTCGTCTGCGACCCTCATCGCGTTTTTATACACGCGAAGCGTGTGATCTGCTCCATGTCCACTAAAATCCGAGCGAAATAACTCCGTAATATAATCGACAGCCGCCTGAATGATCCTCTCGTCCACCTGAGTTTTCCTTTCCCTCTAACTCTTTTTGTTGTCTCCATGATCTTTCCCATCTAAAATAATACTATAACAAACACAGATCAGGAGTGACATGATGGGACCGAATTGGCTGAAAAATGCGATTTTTTACGAGATCTATCCCCAGTCTTTTTTTGACTCGAACGGAGATGGCATAGGGGATCTGGAAGGTATCCTTCAAAAGCTGGATTATGTTTCCGAACTTGGTTGCAACGCTCTTTGGATAAACCCGTGTTTCGATTCCCCCTTTATGGACGCCGGATATGACGTTAGGGACTACAAAAAAGTCGCTCCAAGATATGGAACGAACGAGGATCTTGTACGGCTCTTCGACGCTGCCCATGAAAAAGGGATCCATGTCCTTTTGGATCTTGTTCCGGGGCACACATCGGATCAGCATCCATGGTTTATTGAATCCTGTAAGGCTGAACCAAATGAATTCTCCGATCGGTATGTGTGGACCAAGCACGCCTTTCAGGGAATCGCCGACCATCCCTATATCTCGGGAATGAAGGAAAGAGCCGGTTCCTACATGCTCAATTTCTTTGCGTCACAGCCTGCTCTGAACTATGGGTGGCTCGAGCGAACAGAGGAATGGATGTCTTCTCCGGACTCACCGGAAGCCATTGCCACGAAAGAAGCGATGAAAGATGTCATGAGATTCTGGCTTGACCTTGGGTGCGACGGATTCCGGGTGGATATGGCAGATTCTCTGGTCAAGAATGATGACGCGGATAAACACGCCACAGCCGCTATATGGAGAGATATCCGCGATATGCTGAACCGTGATTATCCGGACGCAGCCCTCGTCAGCGAGTGGTCCAACCCATATCAGTCCATCTGCCTCGGTGGATTCCATATGGATTTCTACCTGGACCATCACTACAACGGATACAATACGCTACTGCGGGACTATGAGACTCCCGGAGGAGATCACAGTTTCTTCAAAAAGGACTCAGGCGGCGAGATCTCGCGCTTCCTGGAAGACTACCTTCCCAAGTATGAGGTCTCGAGAAACAATGGATACATCTCCATGTTCACCTGCAACCATGACACCCCACGCCCAGCCGCAACACTTACCACAGATGAACTGAAACTGGCATATGCATTTATCCTCACAATGCCCGGCGTTCCTTTCATTTATTATGGCGATGAGATCGGAATGAGATTTTTGGATGTCAAGACGAAAGAAGGTGGCTACCAGCGGACAGGAAGCCGTACCCCCATGCAGTGGAACAGCGAGCTGAATTTCGGATTCTCTAATGCGGATCCAAAAGACCTGTATCTCCCCACAGATCCTTCCGCTGATGCGCCTTCCGTGGAAGAGCAGGAAAAAGACCCCTGTTCCCTGCTGAGTGAAGTGAAACGTCTCACGTCACTGCGAAAGGATCATCCGTCCTTGCAGGCAGACGAAGGGTTTGAAGTCATTTACCAGGGAGGACCAGATGAGCTCTTTGTTTATCGAAGAGGGGATATGATCCTTTCTGTCAACACCTCTTCCCGCGAACAGACCGTTTATCTGAGCGACACAGAAAACAAGGAAGTCCTCTACACCATCGGCAAATGCAGTTTGAACGGTCTCACCCTTGTTGTCGGGAGTCAGTCTTTTGTCATATTGGGATAATATGGGCAAAATTGTAGCGCAGCACTGAATGGCGGTCATTCAGCGCTGCGCTTGTTTCGTATGATCAGACTTCCTCGAAAACTCTTTCCCGGAACTCGTTCATCTCTTCTAATGTCTTAAAGCATGCAAGGAACATATAGTCCCCCATATCGGTAGCAAGCGCTGGATCCACCCTGCCTTCCTCAACCACATGACCCCTATAAACATTCAGGACATCTTCCCTGCTCAGGACATACTTTCTATTGTCTCTTCTTCCCGCAAAAACACAGAACTGCTGTGCTTCACAAGCCTGCTCAGACTGGTCGAATGCGATCATATCCGCCCAGAGCTTATACACATCG
>JAFUBI010000250.1 GCA_017460285.1 Oscillospiraceae bacterium
AACACTTCTTTGCTTCTGTTGATCCAGCAAGAAGCAAGTCCTAATGCATGAGCAGCATTTAGCATATTCATACAAACTGCAGATGCGTCTAACTCACCTCTTGTGTTGTCTCCTTCCGAAAAAACGATCACGATCGTCGGCGCACCGTAGTAAGGGTCATGATTCGCATTCATGACAGCAGCGTTCAGTTTTCTTACAGCATCTGCGTCTTCCTGATTCTGAACAGCGACGATCCGTACCTTCTGTCTGCCCATCGCAGTAGGAGCATAAGTTCCGGCTTCCAACACTTTCAATAAAAGGTCCTTCGGCACTAGTTGCTCCTTATATATACGCACTGATCTTCTTGTCTTTAAAACTTCCAATACATCAGCCATTCGAGTTTATCCTCCTTAATTATTATCTCTAAGAATAGTGTAGCAAACATGTCAATTCAAAAGGAACACGGCTGTGTTTTTTGAAGAAATCTTAAATAAGATTGAAAAACTCCTCGACAGCATTCACTTCATCCCCAAGAACTACAAGATGGTGATTATGGATAGGATTGTTGGTGAAATAACTATAATCGTCTAGTTTTATCTTGATTTGACTTCTGCACAAACTCGGTTCACGAAGATTGGCAAGGATCTGCCCTTTCTTCACAAAGTGCCTGGAAAGATCGCCTGAAGTCTTAAATATTGTCATGTCTCCTTCCTTCAAAGAACCTGCCACTGCAACACCAATACCAGATTCATAGTGAGTGGTTAAGTCACACTCATAAGGCATGTTGATAGGAAGAGTGCAATGGGCAAAGACCATCTCCTGATTGGTGGTATCTATCCTGCTGGGATTGCAGAGAAACACTGGTTTTCCAGTGAGATCACCCAAGATCGCCATGGAGATCAATGCAGGAATATCTCCCTCGCATCCGCCATACACTCCGTCCGCGTTCAGGATCGCCAACCCCAAACAGCCTGTGGTATAGACAGAAGTAAGGAGGTCGAAACAACGAACGGTAACTCCATGAAGTCCATATCTATCTACGATCCTACGAAGGGCACCGTAAACGCAGAAAGCCTTCTCCATTTCTTCTCTATCGTACCCTTTAGAAAGCAGCAACTCTGTCCACTGATTGGGTTCGTAAGTCCTCTTTTCATATTCTGTTTCCAATACTTCCATCGGAATATGAACAAGGCTGATACCTAATTTCTCTTTTAAAACAACCTCGTTAGCCATACTTGCAATGAGCCAATCTGACGGATCTCCCAAAACACCAAACTTAGCTCCGCGAAGTTTTTTCAATGCTTCATTAGCTTGAGCCAAAGCCTTGAGTTTTCTTGCGACTGTTTTTCCATCCCCATGGAGGATCGCGCCTTTTTTGCCATGGTCCTTGATGTACGACAGTATCTCCATAGATGCTGCCAAGGAATTGCTATGCAAAGTGGAGAGAATGTAACAGGGTTTATCCGAGATCTGATCATAAAACCTAAGGAATGCGTTTTCTGAACCTCCGCTTTGGACCAGGATAAAACGAAGCTCCTCGTCCTTCAACTCATCAACAGATTTGACAGGAATTATCTCCCACCCCAATTCATTACGGATCTCATCAAGGAACTCGTCTGCTAACGTTCTTCTTTCTTGCCCGGAAATAATGCTCACAATTGGATAATACTTTACCGTCATAATGTAACCATCCTCCAAATTTGTAATGAAACCTGCATGCTTATTATACTTTATCATTGGTGATCCTCAAAGAAACGAGGTCAAGAGTTTCGTCACAGTCTTAACTGTTTTTCCAATGTTCAACTTGATATAATATCTAAGAACAAATACATAGGAGCACATTGCATGGCTGAAAAGTCTAAAAAGGGGAAAAAGTCCGTCATCGATTATGTTATCTCTAAGCCTTGGCACTTTCTTGCCATGTTTGTAGTATTAGCTCTCTTGATAGGCGCTATCGTATATTTAGTTTCACCTAAAGGACACACGAACCCTTATCGCACAGATTACCCTGAGATAAGAACGACAAAGGTCGGGTCATATGTATTCAGTGTTCCCGGGATTTGGCAAATTGGCGGGAATTACTCCTACTACAAAGATTTTTATATAGACTCAAGTAGTCGTTTGAACTACTCCCGAGTTTGTTATGCAAAAATCGAACCAGAAGAAGAAATCACCCTTGATGAATTTGCGGAACAATTCTGGAATAATATCGAGGAAGATTGGCAGATCAGCAACGGCAAGGTAAAGTATTCTCCTATCGAGATCTGTGATACAAAAGGCATTTCTCTTGAATACTCCGGAAATGTTCCAGGCAGAAATACGAATGGCGAGATCCTGGTATTGGAAGATTTAGAGAATGACGGTTTTGTACTTTTAACTTACGAGCGAGTCGGTGCTGCTTCCTCCGCTTCAAAGGACTTTCAAAAGGTGAAAGATAGTTTGCATTTATATGAAGGTTCTGAAGAGATCACTAGGGATCCTTGGCACGATCTTAACGCAGATACACTTGATAACTACCATTTTGACTATGCAATGACTGAGTATACAGCAGCAACCGCAAATGGAATCTATGATCCATGGAATGTATATATTTATGATCTATCTGATGAGATCATCTTTTTCTTCACCGAGACTCGCGAAGAACCTCACCATGTTGAAGCCTCATGGAATCCAGACAACTTGCTCATTTATAGATATGTTGGTGATCCAGATACCGGGGCAATAGCGATCTTACCTTCCTCAAACTATCCCGATCTGGTACCTACGACCAGGGACTGGTTTATTAAGGGCAAGGTGCATTGGGCAAAAGGACATCAGTTGTATGACACCTGCTATGAGGTAGATCCTCAGGAAAAGATCGATCAGTTCCAGCGTGAATTTGGAGCGTATGCTTTTTGATCTACAGAAGAGATATATCGACCACCATTATTTAAACCCAGATAATGGTGGTCACTTTATAGAAATACTAGAGTTCATGTACCCTACGAATGTTCTAATAACAGTTATATGAAAATAGGGCTGTGAAATACTGATTACAGTTATTTCACAGCCCTATTAACTTGCACAACTATTATTTATTCAAATTATAGAAAGCGCCCTTGCCAAGATACTGAGCCACATCTCCAAGTTCCTCTTCAATACGGAGCAACTGGTTGTATTATGCGATACGGTCTGTACGGCTCATGGATCCTGTCTTGATTTGACCAGCGTTTACGCCGACAACAAGATCAGCGATCGTGGTATCCTCAGTTTCACCGGAACGATGTGAAACGACAGCAGTCCACTGTGCCTTTTTAGCCATCTCGATAGCATCCAAAGTCTCTGTCAAAGTACCG
>JAFUBI010000251.1 GCA_017460285.1 Oscillospiraceae bacterium
GGTGTACTGATATTATACAGAAAAAGTGGAGAAAAGAAAAAAGGGATAGTTGCGATCTATTCAGCGTTTAAACTGATAGAGGACCTTGGTTTAGAAGGTACTGCAACTGCAGGAACGGTGTGGGTGAATGGTGGCACAACGCTGCGAGCTTTCAACATGTCTACAGATGCTTTGCCATATTTTTATATGGCGAGCAGAGCATACAGTGCCAATATTCCTGCTGATGATTATAGATTTGCCGGATTGTATAACAATCTCGGATCTTGTCTGGAAGCTTTGAACAAAAATGAAGAGGCATTAAAGTATTATGAACTTGCCCTTGCTGTTGTAAAGCAAAATCCCTTGACAGAAATTGATGCTGCGATTACTTGGATCAATATGGCAGAGGTATATGACAAAATGGAGCCTCGAGACGAAGAAAAAATAGAGGAATGCGTTAATAATTGTATGGCGATTTTTAACAACCCCAAAATTGAAAGAGATGAGTACTATTCGTTTCATGCTAAAGGCTGCGCAGGCGGATTAAAGAGTTTAGGCTATTTTAGAGACGCTAGGGAATTGAAAAAGAGGGCAGAAGATATAGATCATGCGTTATCTTGACAGTTCTAAAATGTTTTTTGAACAATACGGTAAACCGTTGATTGAACAGAATTTTCCGGAGTTTGTTGGAAGATATGCTGCAGGGTTAGTGGGAAGAGGAAGTGAATGTTTTGGTTATGAAGATGTCACTTCTTTGGATCATGATATAGAGCCCGGGTTTTGTTTGTGGCTTTTGGATGAAGATTATGAAATCTGCTGTGAAGCACTTGACGAAGCGTATGATAGTTTACCCAGTGAGTTTATGGGAATACATTTGAGCAAATCGAGTCTACATCACGATAAAAGAAAAGGTGTTTTTTCTATTTCATCCTTTTACAGCGAACTGATTGGGTATCCAGATGTGCCCCATAACAATCTAGTATGGACGTCGATTCCTCAATATGCTTTGGCGGAAGCAACGAATGGCACAATATTCGTGGATCAGTATGGTGAATTCACTAGAATCAGAAATGGATTGTTAAGATATTATCCACAGGATGTAGTTCTAGTTAAACTTAGCAAGTGCTTTATCAATATGGCGCAAGCAGGACAGTACAATTTTGAAAGATGCTTAAGACATGGGGAAAATGGTGCTGCTGTTTTGGCTCTAGATACTTTTGTGCGTGAAAGCATTCGTGCAGCTTTTCTTATCAACGGAAGATTTTGCCCATATTACAAATGGGCTCTACGAGCCTTATCTGAGATCCAGGGGACAAGCACACTTTGCCAATCTCTGGATTATTTGCTGACAGGTTCAAATGAAGGGAATTCAATCGTAAGAAAAATAAATGCAATTGAGCGAGTAAGTAACATGTTTATTACATGGAGCAGAGATAAAGGATTGTCGTCATCTTCATCAGATTATCTGGAACAACATGCATATCAAATTCGCGACAAGGTAAAAGATGAAAAACTGCAGTCTTTTAATATATTTGAAGCATAAAAAAATCCCTTCAGGGATTTTTTAAGAGAAAACGCTTAATAGATACCAGTTGTTGTCTTGTTTGATCAGTTCAAAGTAATACTTAGAAATCGTATAGTCATCTGTGGAGAATTGAAATAGGATACGAATGTCTTTGCCCTGGTCGCAGCGAAGATCATATTTTTCCAGTTTTCCTTGATAAAACTTACTGGTCCAATCTATGCTCTTATCCATCCAATAGTAGTCATAGTTGTCATAAATATGGGAACGATAGGCTTCATCTAATACCCACAAGATATCTTCATTTGTTTTGTACAATTGAGAGTAATATCTAACTATTTCTGGCGGATAAAATGAGAGTGAAAGACGTGGATTTCCTTTTTTAACCGTTGTAAGATAATCGCTTATTAATATGTCCGGAGAAGAGTAGGAAACTCTGGGAACTGTTGATACGGAATAACCGTTTAGACTGAGTTTTTCAAAACAGAAAATGATAAGGAGAATACAAACCAGGTTAGTAAAAAGAAGTGTCAATAGGGGAAAGGACCTTTTCATCTTTGGATGGGTTTGAGAAGGCAAAGCATACCCACAGTATTCGCAGAAATCCGTATGTGATGGATTGTTTCCGCAGTTTGGACAAGTCATAACTATTCACCCATGAGCCATTTAAGACCTTTTTCCACTTTGTCAGGAATATTCTCAAAATGATCACCGTCTGTGTATTCAAAGAAAACATCATAGTCCTGGTCATATAGCAATTTTTCAGCTTTACGCATGATCTGACCAGTTACTTTCATTTTTTCATATTCAGTAAACTGTTCTTGTTTCCCTACAGAAA
>JAFUBI010000020.1 GCA_017460285.1 Oscillospiraceae bacterium
CATCGCAGCAAAATACATCATAGAAGCAGACAATTACTATGGGATCCAACCTTATCTGATCGACATCTTTTTGGATTTTCGATACAAGTACATGTGAGTCAGTACCAGATTTTTTTGAATAATGTTACAATGGTTAGCAGATGCTAATTATTGGAGAGACCACATGGTGGAATTACAGATATTTGAAGGATTGCTGTTGCCCTTTTTAGGAACAAGCTTAGGTGCAGCGTGTGTCTTGTTCCTGAAAGGAGAATTGAATATTAAACTTCAGAAGACTTTGTCTGGCTTTGCTGCGGGCGTTATGGTGGCAGCGTCCATCTGGAGTTTGCTGATCCCTGCTATGGAGCAGTCTGAGAGAATGGGAGGACTGTCTTTTTTTCCTGCTTTAATAGGGTTTTGGATCGGCATTTTGTTTCTCCTTGTTTTGGACCATGTGGTTCCTCATCTTCACCTAAACAGTGAGGAGAGTGAAGGACCGAAAAGCAATATAGCCAGAACAACGATGATGGTCCCTGCTGTCACGCTTCACAATATTCCTGAGGGCATGGCAGTAGGGGTTGTTTTTGCAGGATGGCTGAAACAATCTGGGACGATCTCGCTAGGGGCAGCTTTTGCCCTTTCACTGGGAATCGCGATACAGAATTTCCCTGAAGGCGCGATTATATCTCTTCCTTTGGCAGCTGAAGGGATGAGCAAGAAAAGATCCATGTTGCTTGGAATCTTATCCGGAGCAGTGGAGCCCGTTGGGGCATTTATTACGATTTTGCTTGCCAATGCTGTCACGAAGGCTTTGCCTTACTTTTTGAGTTTCGCAGCAGGAGCTATGTTGTATGTCGTCGTGGAAGAATTGATACCGGAGATGGCGGAAGGGGAGCACTCTCACGCGGGAGTCTTGGCTTTTTCTGTGGGCTTCTCACTTATGATGGTTTTGGACGTAGCTTTAGGTTAAAATTGGCATAACAAAAGACCCATACCCGTGCGTAACGTGGGAATGGGTCTTATTTTTTATTCCGTTATTCTTCAGGAACCGACTGCAACTTTGTTGCTTCAATCTCATCGAGGTGATGATCTGTTATGGAAATGATCTTGAAATGATATCCAAGGGCATCCAGTTCGACGGTTTCATCTTCTTCTGGAATCCTGCCTAAAAGACTAGTGAGATAGCCGCCTATCGTGTCATAATCCTCGCTGTCCTCTGGGAGCGTGATATCCAGTTCCTCTGCAACATCTTCCAGATCTGCAGTGCCGTCGAGGGTGTAGACACCATCTGATTTGAGGTTGATATCCTCTTCCTCGTCATCGTACTCGTCTTCGATGTCCCCAACAATGGATTCAAGGATATCTTCCATGGTAACGATGCCGGCTGTTCCACCATACTCATCAATGACGACGGCAAGTTGGATCTTTTCCATACGCATCTTCTCAAATGCGTTTTTAGCCATCATGCTTTCCGGAACATAAAGAACTTCACGAATAAAATCTTTGAGTTTATAATTCTTCTTCTTTTCCTGTGTGATCACAAGCAAGTCTTTAACATGGATCATACCGATGATCTTATCGACGCTCTTGTCACAAACAGGGAAGCGGCTGTGACCTTCTTCAAGTGCAAGTTTTATGATTTTTGAGAGATCGTCGTCCACATCTACTGTCACAAGTTCAGTGCGGTGCGTCATGATATCTGTGACTTCCGTATCGCCCAGGTCGAAGATATTGTGGATCATTTCGCTTTCGTCCTCTTGAATCGTGCCTTCCTCTTCACCTGCATCAAGCATCATACGAATGCCTTCCTCTGTGACATCAGGATTCTGAGCATCAGGATCGATTCCGATAAGCCTTAGCACTCCGTTTGTGGAAAGAGAGAGAAGCTTGACGATAGGCGAAGCGATAACAGATACACATTTCAAAGGATATGCTGCGAAAAAACTGGTTTTCTCCGGGTCGTTCATTGCTATTCGCTTTGGAACGAGTTCTCCAAATATCAAAGTGATAAAGGATAGGAGCAATGTGATGATAACAAGGGAGATAGCACGCAGAGTTGTGGCAGGCAAGCCACTGTTTCTGAGCCAGTACACGACGTACTCTGTCAGGTTCTCTGCTGCAACTGCTGATGAGAAGAAGCCTGCCAATGTGACGCCGACTTGGATCGTGGATAAGAACCTGCTCTCTTCATCGGTCAGATCACATAAAATCTTTGCTTTTTTATCGCCTTCCTCTGCAAGGCGTTTGAGTTTGACATCATTGAATGATATGACTGCAATCTCACTCATTGCAAAAAACGCATTTACTCCAATAAGCAAAACAGTAAGTATTAAACTACCTAGAGGATCGCCTTCCGGCATTAGAAAAATCACTCTCCTTATAAAAGAAAATTAAGATATCGTCCTCAAATATAACAAATACACTATTTA
>JAFUBI010000252.1 GCA_017460285.1 Oscillospiraceae bacterium
GCCTGAAAACCACTTTCAAACACCCATTTTCCCAACTTTTATTTTAAAATTATCGCACAAATGTTTGCATATCTCGCAAAAAAGCAGTACTTTTGTACGCCAATTAGTAACCATAGCATTATGTCGCAGCAAGAATCAGAAGCAGGATATGTCGGATCGCGTAGGATACGGGTGTTTCTATCTTCGACCTTCCAGGACATGCAGGCAGAGCGCGATTATCTCGTCAAAAACACTTTTCCGGCAATCATGCAGATTGCCAGACGCCGAAACGTGGAGTTTTCGGTCGTGGATCTGCGTTGGGGCGTAACGGAGGAAGAGGCGCATGAAGGCAAAGTGATTGAGATCTGCCTTAACCAGATAGAAGACACGCGTCCTTTCTTTATCGGTCTGATCGGAGATCGCTACGGCTGGTGTCCGATTGAAGCGGACATAGCCTCCAACCAACGTCTGCTGAACGCGTATCCTTGGGTGAAAGAGAGCATCGCCTCGGGGCTGAGCATGACCGAGATCGAGATGCGGTTTGGTGTCTTCATGGCGGAGAAACAGATCTTCGCTAATTTCTATCTCAAGGACGGCAACGGCGCTTCCGACCAGCCGGAAGCTATTCAAAACAAACTGCGTTCACTCCGTGAAATGGTGGAGAAAAAAGGCGAAGAAGGTGTTTGCAATGTATCGCATTTCGGCTCTCCCAAACAGCTGGGGCAACATGTGTATAGGTCGCTGGTGGCGTTGATGGACGAATTATATCCTGAATCGCAAGCGGATCCGCTTCACGTGACGATGGACAAGCAGGTTTATCTGGTGCGTCAAATGCAGCAGATTTATGCGAATAGGTCTGCCATACAGATGTTGGATAGTTGGCTCAAAGAGTGCAAAGAAACCAAATGGTGTTGGTTCATAGGAGGCGGAAGTGGAGAAGGCAAAACGGCGCTTGTCTGCAACTGGCGGAAGGACGATCCGCATATCATTCGGACTTTGCTGAACGAGGAACTGCACACGTCTGCTGAGGCGATTGCTCATTTTGAGGCGGAGCGTGAGAAACGCGGTCTGCAACCCGGGGAGGTGATCTGGATCATAGACGGCTTGGATTATTTGGAGACGGATGAAGATCGGAGTCTGCAGTGGCTCAAAGATGAGAAATTGCAGGAAGTGAATCTGATTCTGACCTCCCGCAGCAACGAATATGAGAAGATCGCACAAGGCATCGCGCAAATGAAGAACCGCGTTTTCCGTTCTGCTACACCTCCTATTCCTGCTGCAAATGAAATACGGGAGATCACAATTGCTTATCTGCATCATTTTGCGAAAGGTCTCTCAGACGCACAATTGGATCGAATCGCGCGCTTCCCGCTGTTTAAGAATATATTGGTTTTGCAGTATTTCTTGCAGGAATTAGTTCAGTTCGGGGTTTACGAAGAGCTGGATAATTATATAGACACATATCTTCGCGTAAATAACACAGAGGAGTTGATCAGTTTGATCTTGGATCGTTTGGAGAAGGACTATGGCGAAAAGAATGTGCGAACCTATTTCGGTATGTTGTCACTCACGAGTTGTGGCATTCCTGAATTGGAAATGCAGGTTTTCACAGGGTTAAACACGATTTGCTGCCACTGCAGGGTGTAGATCAGGGAATCGTAACCGTTCAGCACCGCCACGAAGCTGGCCGTGTTGCCCAGGATCGCGTGGTCATTCTCAAAGGTGACATAGATGTCGATGGAGCGGTTGGGATCCAGCTGATCCCGCAGGGTCTGGACATAGACCGCGGCGGCGGGAACCGTCTGGGTCGCGACGGGGTTGCCCTTCTGATCCAGCATGAGGGAACCTTCCTCGTCCCGCAGCCAGGTCTTCGGAATTTCCTGATCCGCTTCCAGGATGGCGATGGGATTGCCGGCTTCGTCCAGAAGTTCTATCCGGACACCCTGGCAGGAAACACCCCCCTGTGCCTCCCAATTGCGCAGATTGCTCCATGCAATTGCATGGCATTCTGTAGATCCATAGAGCGAAAGCAAAGATGTTTCAGGGGAGGCAAGTGCCTGCACCTTCTCTCTTGTGCTCTCCTGTATCATTTCCCCCGCCAGCACCAACACGGCCAGATGCCGAAACTGCTCTCTGAATTGCTCTTCGCGCAGGTAGCTTTCCACCTCGGAAGCCGTCAGAAAGATGCTGCTGTCGGGATGCTTTTCTATGAGGCTTCCGATTGTTGCATAGTCGTTTCGCTCGCTATCCGTCAGGAGAACCAGCGTCCGCCCATAAAGAAGAGCTGTGAAATATTCAAA
>JAFUBI010000253.1 GCA_017460285.1 Oscillospiraceae bacterium
CAACAATTCATAGGATACAGGCATCCTTGCAGGATCATGCTGTCCGAAATAGGAATCCTTACACTGAGCAACACCAACATGGTAGTGTCCGTCAGCCAATGTCTTTGCAGCATCGCGAAGAGCGACAGTGCAATCCAGATCTGCAACCGCGGGGAATTCGATCGGGAGATATTCCTTACTCGTACCTTCTGCGCGGATCGCAGCATTTACGACAACAACATCTCCAGCCAATACTGGGATCTGCATCCCACCACTCGTACCGATACGGATAAAGTATTCAATACCGATCTCATGCAGTTCTTCGATGGCGATCGCAGTAGAAGGACCTCCAATGCCGTGACTGCATACCAAAACTTTCTCGCCGTTCAATTCACCGAGAAAAGAACGATATTCTCTGTTAAATGCCAGTTCTTTCGCATTGTCCAAATGAGAAGCAATCTTGGGGACGCGGAACGGGTCTCCGGGCATGATCGCAAACCTTGCGCCTTCAAGATCCGCCCTGCTCAACCCGGTATGGTACATCACTACACCGTCATTGCCGCCGTGTGCCATAAAAATATCCTCCATTCAATGCCGGTCAACCGGCTTTCTTATTATGATTCCCTTCAGGAGTTCTTATTCTGAAGGATCTTGATGAAATCATCAAAATCATCGATGCTCCATGTGGAAGTATCCTGCTTTGCTGTTTCAGGCTGTGGAGCAGGTGTTGGAGCAGGTTCCTCAGCAGCAGGCTGCGGTGCTGGTGCTGGAGCAACTTCTGGTGATGACTCTTTGGGTGAAGCAGCAACTACTGGCTGCGGTGCAGGCTGACTGAGCATCTCATCAAAACCGGTAGCAATCGCTGTGATGCTCATCTCATCTTCCATCGTATCGCTGAAGGCAACGCCCCAAATGATATTTGCTTCGGAGTCTGCAGCTTCTTTGAACATGTTAGCGGCGAGCTCAACGTCATTCAGATCGATATCTGCAGAAGCGATAATGTTAAGGATGATTCCCTTCGCCCCATCGATCTTCGTCTCGAGTAGCGGGCTTTCGATTGCGGAAGTAGCTGCAACGCGTGCTTTATCCTTACCCTGTCCGCGACCAACACCCATGTGGGCATATCCCATATTGCGCATGACCGATTCTACGTCTGCAAAGTCCAAGTTGATAATGCCTGGAACATTGATGACATCGGAAATGCATTGGACGCCCTGACGAAGTGTGTTGTCTGCCATGTTAAACGCATTTGCCAAAGTGATCGGTTCATCGGTCTCAAGCAGTTTCAGACGATCATTAGGAATGACAACGATGGAGTCGACATGCTTCCTGAGTTCTGCGATCCCCTGCTCTGCGACGCGCATCTTTCTGCGACCCTCAAAAGAGAAAGGCTTCGTGACGATAGCCACAGTCAGGATTCCCTGCTCTTTTGCGACTTCAGCAACGATCGGCGCTGCACCGGTTCCTGTGCCGCCGCCCATGCCGGCAGTGACAAAGACCATATTTGCGCCTTTCAAGGCTGCAGCGATCTCTTCCTTGCTCTCCTCTGCAGCACGACGACCTTTTTCAGGATCTCCACCTGCACCGAGTCCACGGGTGAGTTTGTCGCCAAGCTGAAGTTTATAAGTAGCTCTGCTGTATTTCAAAATCTGGCTATCGGTATTCATAGAGATCAGTTCTACTCCCTGGATCCCAGAATCAGCCATGCGGTTGATCGCATTGCCACCGCCGCCACCGACGCCGACTACTTTAATATTAATCTCATATTGAATCTCATCA
>JAFUBI010000254.1 GCA_017460285.1 Oscillospiraceae bacterium
AACTCAGATCAAAGACCCGCTTCATTTCCTTTGGGAAAACTTCTTCATGACGTTTTTGCTTTGCCCGCGGATTAAACATCGACCACTCCCAATCCGTTTTGCTGTAATCCTTCAGCTGCATGGTATCTCCACTCACAAAGACTTCAGTCGGTCCAACAAAACGATCCAACGTCTTCCGATAGCCATCCAACAGACCAAGATAATTGGAATCCGGAGCGTTGCTAGTCATGATGAGTAGGACTGGGACGAAATGTTTATTGCAGCAGGGCTGATCCTTGTTGTAAGTGAGACTCTGGAATACCAGCCTCTCATACAAAGCACGAAAAGAGGCAGATAAGTTAGACAGATAGTTTGGAGACCCGATGATCACTCCATCCGACTCCCGGATCGCGTCCAAAACTGGGGTCAGCCCGTCCTTGCAGACACATTTGCCACCGTTTGCTCTTCTTTTGCATCCAAAACAGGAGATGCATCCCGTATATCTCTCCAGTTTATAGAGATCAAACTTCACCACTTCCGCTCCGGAAGCCTCTGCTCCCCTTGCCGCTTCAGACACCAATGTATCTGTGTTCCATCCGCTTCTCGGACTTGCGTTGATCGCAACGATCTTCTTTGCCATACTATCCTCGCATTTCTCTGTATCACGTTTTTGCTCATATTAAGATTTTATGCTTTCGCTCCTAAAAAGAAAAGGCGGGACTTTAGATCGTCCCGCTGTTCTTTGCTCTATAATTTCTTTTTCCACTCTTCCAGAAAAGCGTTCACTTCTTTTTCGTATCCTTCATGGATCTCAAGGACATATTCTCCTGTCCTCTGGAAGCCCTCAACCATCTTTCGGTTCTCTTCCTTCAGAAATTCCGTTGAAAGATATGAGTCGTCCATCCTCTCTTCGATGTCCGAAGCATGTTCGAGGATCTTCTCATAGTTCTTGTTGATATATTCATCGGAGAGGGCAAGACAGAGAAACCGTATTTCCTTAAGATAACTCTCGCCGAGTTCCCCTCTCCAATCGAAGGGAATGTAACACCCTTCCACGATAAGAGACTGCTCATTCTCGATGACTGTCTTGATCATCTCACGGACGATAGGCCAGAGATATGCCGTGAGTCCCTCGTCGTCTTCAGGAGTGAGATCTGTGTTTCCGCTTCGGATGAGTCCCATCTTTAAATGGTCGATGGAGAGGTAAGGCATATGAAGTTCTTCCATAAGCCTTTGAGCCAAAAGCGTCTTTCCGGTGTGGGAGGCGCCTGAGATAATAATGACCATTTCCGCCTCACATATCGTTCTTCAGTAACGCGAATCCGATCTGCTCTGCGTTCACCAAACCATAGTTCACAGCTACAGCCACAGCACACTTTGTCTCGCGATTCAGACCGATGAACGCGCTGAATGCGCCTGCCGCACCGCCATGCCAGCTGATCGGCGCGTCTTTTTCAAGTCTCCAAGCGAGACCGCTGTTGGCGTTCTTCTCGCAGGGTCCATGAATCTCATGACAGATGCTGAGATAAGGAAGAGATCCGTCCAGGTTCACCTTGGCGAAGTCGATAAGATCTTCCACAGTGGAGTTGAGGGCTCCTGCCGGCGCGACGATATCACCCTTTTCCCACTGCCAGCACCTGCAGGGATTCTCCTTCTTATCGTAACCCACCATATCCACGTTGCCTAGGAAGGTATTCTTCAGCTTCAGATCCTCGCGGATGTATCTCTCCAGACTGTCCCAGAACCCTTCTCCGCTGACCTGACCTACGATGTACCCCAAGATGCTCATCCCGATATTGGAATACACAAAGGGATACTCCTTATCCTGGAGGACTGTGTTCCGAATGATGTCCATCATACCCTCTTCTGTGGGTATCCCTCGATAGGGATTGGTGTGAAACAACCCACCTTCCCGATTCATCTTGATGAAAAAAGGAAGGGTCGTCAGGAAGGTGTAAGGCTGTGTCTTATATCCGGAAGTGTGGGTAGCCAGTTTCTCGAGGCTTGGGTAGTACCGATCCGGAAGTCCGGGGAGATATTGGCTGATCGGAACTTTAATGTCCAGTTTCCCTTCCGCAACATATTTCGCCAGAAGGGATGTGGTGAATGGCTTGCAGATTGAGCCTACAGGGTATACCAGCATCTGTCCCTCTACGGGTTTGCCATCCGGTCCCAAATGGAGAAATGTCTTCTCCCCATCCTTCAGAAAACCGATGCTCAGTTCCACATGATGTCTTCCCTTGTACAGTTTGTCGATCTCAGCTTGCGCTGCCTTACTGAATGCCATCCTTCCTCCCTCCTACCCTTTTCGTTTGATCACTTATTCTTTTTTGCCTGGGCGTACCGTTCTTTTCCCCACCAGTTCGGCATGAGTTCTTTAAGTGTCACGGTCTTTCTGGTCTTGTAGTCCACCAGGATCTCCATGTCCTCATTTTCCTCGTCCAACTGATACAGAAACTCCCTGCACGCTCCACATGGGATATCTGCGCTGCCTTCCTCCGGTGCTTTGTCCCGGAACACGATGAGACGTCGGATCTTTGTCTGTCCGCTGTTCACATACATATTGAGAGCCGCAACACGCTCCGCACAGAGCGCCATGACTCCGCATAGTCCCTCCATACAGAATCCCGTGAAGATGTCCCCCTTCTCTGTTTCCAATGCGCATACCACGTGATGCGCATACAGAAAAGGTGTCACTTCCTCCGGACGATACTGCTCTTTAGCCGCCTCGTATAGCTGTTCCCAGATATCCATGATCGCTGTCTCCTAAAAATCTTTTAATACCTCTTCCGCTGAGGTGACTCGTTTTGCTCCAAGGATCGTTGCTCCCTTTACGAAAGGTGTCAGTTTCTCCGCAGTCTTCCCTATCCCGCTCGCCAAAGAAGTGGCAAAGGCACACACGTTCTTGCCGGTCCAGTCATAGCCTTTGCAGAAAGTAGTCACCACATTGGGAGCACCGCCGTACCAGAGCGGGAATCCCAGAATGATGGTGTCATATTCCTCAAAGTTCTCGATTTTTCCGACAACAGGGACATCTTTGTTTCCGAGTTTTTCCCGATTGCATCTCGCCACCGGGTTCGTCCATTTGATGTCCGCGCTGGAATAGGGATCTTGTGGGCAGATCTCAAACAGATCCGCAGGCAGTTTCTCCGCTACCTCCTTTGCTATCGCTGCTGTTTTTCCACCTGTGCTGAAATACACGACTAATGCTTTCATCTTATTTTCTCCATTCTTTTTTCTTATTACTTTAATTATATACAATTCTCCCTATCTTATCGACCCAAAAGAAAAAGCAGCATGTCAGCTGCTTTCCACTCTGTATTGGTCTTGAACGAAAACCGTCTCAGTCCACGTACTACTCAGCCCACCTGATAGTCACAGTGCTTTCAGGATCTCATACAGATCCGATGGCGTGTCCGCGATAGCCAGCGCGCCTTCCGCTCTCATGTCTGCTGCCTCTCCGTAGCCCCATGCGACGCCGATGCAGTCGATCCCGACTTTTCTCGCTCCGATCACGTCAAACACCGTGTCCCCGATCATGATCGGTATGAATTCGTCACCGCATTGGTCCAACAGATAGCGGATGACGTCATCCTTGTTCTCTCTCGTGTGATCGTAGGTAGCGCCGGCAATGATCGTAAAGAACTGCGACAATCCAAATCCATCCAGGATGCTTTTGGCAAGTGTCTCCGGTTTGGAAGTGGCGACGTAAAGAGCATATCCCTCCGACTGAAGCCGTCTCAGAAGATCAGAGATCCCCGGATAGCATTCATTTTCTTTCTTGCCGTTCACATTGTAGTTTTCCCGGTATCGCCTTATTGCCTCCTCAACTTCTTCTTCCCGGACACCATAGGAAAGAAAGGACGAACCCAAAGGTGGTCCTACAAACGTTCGCAGCTGCTCATAAGACGCCACGGGATAACCCAGTTTTTCCAGGGCATACATGACGGAATGGATGATGCCTGGACCGGAGTCCGTGAGCGTTCCGTCCAGATCGAATATGAGACCGTATTTAGGCATATAAACTCTCCAATTTGTTTGTATGTTTGGGCTTATCCTCATCTCGTGAGCAACAAAATGGCAAGAGAAGAAGATTATTCAGATCTGCTGCTTCACTGAGTCTTTTTCCCAAATTCCTGAGCTGCAGCGACTCTGCCTTTGATGTTCAGCATGTGAGCGTAGAAATAATCGTTGTCGACAGGGATACCCTTTTCCTTAAGAATTTTCTTTAACGCCAGTACTGTTCTTCTCGACCAGTTGGACGTTGTGAAAAGAACCACCTTCCCCACCTGTTCTTTGCTCAGGTCCTCTGCGTATCTCTTCAGTTCCGGAGCCATGATGTTCGCATAAGGCGCACCTCCGAGGTACAGAACATCCACATATGTCTTGAGTTGCGGCTCATCCGCGATGGATACAGCCTCTACACCTGCTCCTTCCGCTATCGCCTCCGCGATGGTCTTCGTGTTTCCCAATTTCGAATAATAACGAACAGCTTTTACCATTTGCTTTTCTCCTTTTGCCTATTCCTATGCTGTTGTTAAACGATCTCTATTCCTGATTATCTGGATCAGATTAGAGATCATATTCAAATACGTGTTAACAAATGAAACCTTCTTATGACTCCTTTGGACGATGCGAGAGTCCCATCTTATTTCTGGACAACACAGAAAGGATTTCCATCCGGATCCTGTAGCACGACATAATCCGCTCCTTCTTCGTATCTCCATACTTTTCTGGAAGCTCCCAGTGCGATCAGTCTCTCCACTTCCTTCTCGGCATCATCTGCGAACAGATCCATGTGATGCCTTCTCGCCTTCGGAGAGGTGATCTTGTTGAGAGACAACTGGATCCCGTTTCCTTCTTTCGGACCGAGCATCGCCCAGTCGTCCGCTGCAGGTCGCTTCAGTTCGTAGTCCAAAGCGGCGCACCAGAACTTCACGGCTCGTTCGATATCCGTGACGCCCCATACGATCGACCCGATCTCAATCATTTTCGTTCCTCCCAGACTCTTTGTATGCCTTAACCAAGAGCATCATCGGTCTGCGCATCTCATCCGTCATGCCGGGGATCTCCATTAGGTCCTCCGGTGGCATCGCCTCCTCCACAGCCTCCAAACGGAATCCCGTTTCAAGGAGCCCATTCAAGATCTGTGCGAGAGTATGATGGTACTTCTTCACTTCCTGCCCCAGGAAGACAGTCTTTCGAAGCCCTGGGTAATAATAATCATCCACGGGCCAGTACAGAGGTCTGCCGTCTTCCCCAAGGATCCAGCTCTGATCCACTCCTGCTGTGAACGTGGGATGTTCGATATTGAAGAGAAAGACACCGTTCTCCTTCAAAGTCCAATACACCTTCTGGAATATGCTCTCCAAGTCTTCGATGTAGTGGAGAGCCAGGTTGGACAAGACCAGATCGTATCGCTTCTTCGGATAGGAATAGTCCTCGATGGATACCTGCTCATACCGGATCTTTGGATCCGCGTTCTTTCCCCTTGCTACAGAAAGCATACTCTCACTGCAGTCGATCCCCAAAACCGATCCCGCTCCATGCTCCGCAGCATATTTGCAGTGCCAGCCATATCCGCAGCCGAGATCCAGGACATCTTTTCCCACCAGATCCGGGAACAGAGGTTCCAACTGGTGCCACTCCCCGGCCATGGGAAGCCCATATTTGCTCCGATCCATCTCTGCATAAGCATTGAAAAAGGGCTCGCTGTCGTAGATGTTGTCCGTCATGTTTTCTCTTTTCTTATCATGATAGTTATTTTCTAAATAGTACCATTATTTCACAACACACAGAATAGATTTGGTATAATTCTGATGGAAAACCGCAGCGCAAGTGCTGCATTGACCTGAGCAAGGAATTAAAGATCCCTATTTTCGTTTTTGACTGGAGCAGACAAACAACCAACCTCAAAAAGTAAGGAGGTATGTGCTTCTCCTGCGATGAAAGTCCATGGAGCCCAAGCGCTGTAGATATGAGAACAAACGGGAAAAAGATCCTTCTCCTCGTACTGGCAATGGTGATGACATT
>JAFUBI010000255.1 GCA_017460285.1 Oscillospiraceae bacterium
AGATACAGAGGAGAATGAAATAGGGGAAGTTTCAAAATTTGACGAATGAGGTGAAGACATGGATCTTATTTATGAAAAGCTAAAAAAGATTGGCATTGTTCCTGTTGTTGTTTTGGATGATGCTAAGGATGCAGTGCCTCTTGGGAATGCGCTGTGCGAAGGAGGGCTCCCATGTGCTGAGGTAACTTTCCGGACAGCAGCAGCATATGAAACGATCAAACAGTTGAAACTGAATTTTCCCGATATGTTGATCGGAGCCGGCACTGTTTTAACTACTGAGCAGGTCGACAGAGCAAAAGAAGCGGGCGCAACGTTCATCGTTTCACCTGGTTTAAACCCCAGAGTAGTTGCATATTGTCAAAAAGTTGGAATTCCTATCGTTCCTGGTACACAGACCCCCAGTGAGATGGAGCAAGCGCTTGAGTTTGGACTGGATGTGGTAAAATTCTTCCCTGCAGAACCGGCTGGTGGTCTAAAAATGATCAAGGCTGTAGCTGCGCCATATACCACGCTTCAGTTTATGCCGACAGGCGGAATTAACGGACAAAATGTCCGGGATTATTTAGCGTATAACCGCATTCTTGCTTGCGGTGGCAGTTGGATGGTGAAAAAAGATCTGGTTGTTTCCGGAGATTTTGATGCGATTCGGGATCTTACAGCGGAAGCCGCAGCGATCGTGAAGGAAGTTAGAGGTTGACGATATGGAACTGAATCTAAAATCTGCAAATGAATGTAAATATGATGCTGTCTCTCTAGGCGAGATCATGTTGAGGTTGGATCCGGGCGAGGGCAGGATCCGCACGACAAGGACTTTCCAGGTTTGGGAAGGCGGCGGTGAGTACAATGTTATCCGCGGGCTGCATAAGTGTTTCGGGATGAATACAGCTGTTATCACTGCCTTTGCGGATAACGAAGTGGGGAAACTGTTAAAGGATCTTATTGAACAGGGAGGGGTCAGCACAGAACTGATCAATTGGAAGAAGACCGACGGGATCGGACGGATCTGCCGAAACGGTATCAATTATACAGAGCGAGGATTTGGCATTCGTGGTGCCATAGGCTGCTCTGACCGCGCAAACACAGCTATCTCTCAGATGACTCCGGACGATTTTGACTTCGATTATATTTTCGGAACTCTTGGTGTCCGTTGGTTACACACTGGCGGTATCTACGCTGCTCTTTCCGAGCAGTCTTGTGAAACAGTAATTGCTGCATGCAAAGCTGCTAAGAAATATGGAACGGTGGTCTCCTACGATCTGAACTATCGTCCCTCTATGTGGAGCGCGATCGGCGGACAGAAGAAAGCTCAGGAAGTCAATAAAGAGCTTGCCAAATATGTTGATGTCATGATAGGCAATGAAGAGGACTTCACCGCTTGTTTAGGATTTGAAGTGGAAGGAAACGATGCGGACCTGAAGAGTCTCAATCTGGAAGGTTATAAGAAAATGATAAGCACCGCAGCAAAGACCTATCCAAACTTCAAGGCTGTGGCTACTACCTTGCGTACAGTAAAAACTGCTTCTGTCAATGACTGGAAGGCGATCTGCTGGGCGGATGGCGAGATCTATCAGTCCAAAGAATACAACGACTTAAGTATTCTTGATCGAGTAGGAGGAGGAGATTCCTTCGCATCCGGCTTGGTCTACGGGTTGATGACAACTGGCGATCCGGAAAAAGCTGTCAATTACGGTGCTGCCCATGGTGCATTGGCGATGACGACTCCTGGCGATACTTCTATGGCAAGCCTCAACGAAGTTGAAGCGGTCATGGGTGGAGCAAGTGCTCGCGTAAAAAGATAAAGAAATCGAAAAACATAGAACTCCCAGACGATTGCCGTTCGCCTGGGAGTTTTTTCGGTCAAAATGAAATAAGATCAGAGTACGACGCCATCCTTAAAGATGGAGATCTCTCTATAACCACGTTTTTCTGTATTTGTTTTTCTGCCGCTGGCGACATCAAGAACATAATCCAAAAGGCGATCAGCAGCTTCATCAAGTGTTTCGGTTCCATCCGCTACTGTCCCCGTATTAAAGTCGATCCATTCCCGCTTTTTTTCGAAAAGCGGTGTGTTTGTCGATAGTTTTACGGTAGGTGCAGGTGCTCCGAAAGGAGTTCCTCGACCCGTGGTAAATAAGACCATGTGAGATCCGGATGCAGTCAGATTTGTTGCGCTGACGAGATCGTTGCCTGGTCCGGAGAGAAGATTTAACCCTTTCTTTCTGACGCGATGAGCATATTCAAGTACATCGACTATCTGAGCAGAGCCTCCTTTTTGTACGCAACCGCAGGACTTGTCCTCCAATGTTGTGATACCGCCTTCCTTGTTGCCGGGACTGGGATTCTCATATACGACTTGACCATGGTCGACAAAATATTTTTTGAAGTTGTTGACCATAGACACTGCTTTGTCAAAAATTTCTTCCGATTGGCAACGGGAGAAAAGAATGTTTTCAGCTCCAAACATTTCAGGGACTTCCGTCAGGATCGTTGATCCGCCTAAAGCAATCAGCCTGTCTGAAAAACGACCTACAACGGGATTTGCCGTGATTCCGGATAAACCGTCTGAACCACCGCATTTGAGTCCGATCACTAATTCACTAGCTGGAACAGTTTCTCTCTTAAATTGAGAGACGTAGGCGGCAAGTTCTTCCAATAGTTTGGTTCCTTCTGCGATCTCGTCATCGACTTTTTGACACAGCACGAACTTGACACGGTTCTCATCATACTCACCGACTTCTTCAAGGAACATGTCCATTACAAGGTTTTCACAGCCCAATCCGATGCATAGAATACCGCCTGCATTGGGGTGATGCACGAGGTCTGCCAAAACACGCTTGGTCGCTGCTAGATCGTCTCCCAACTGAGAACAGCCAAATGGATGTGGAAAATAATACAGTCCATCAATAGATCCTTCCACCAAATGCTGGTTATTCTCAACAAGAGTTTTTGCAACACCGTTGATGCATCCCACAATAGGGATGACCCAGAGTTCGTTGCGTATGCCCACAGTTCCATCTGATCTGCGATAACCTTCAAAGGTCTTAGAAGATACCTCGGGGAGAGTAAATGTCTGGTGGTCGTAATAGTAATCTCCGCCTTCCGCAAGACCGGTGCGCACATTATGGGTGTGCACCCAGGATCCAATTGGAATATCTGATGTTGCTATTGCAATCGGATTCCCATATTTAATAATTTGAGAGTCTTTAGGGATATCTCTCAAAGCGATCTTGTGTCCGCTTGGGATATTATCCAGTGCTTTGATAGAAGTTGAGTTGACTTCTATTATTTCTCCGGCTGTTACAGGGTGAAGAGCGACTGCGACATTATCATCGGGGTGGATCTGAATCAATTTCATCGTATGCCTTCCTTATTAAAGGACGCTCGCAAAAGCGGATTCTGCGCCTTTTGTGCGTATGAGTGTAAGATCTTCCAACACGGTTTTTTCAAGTTCAGGGATCAAACTCAGATCCTGATCCCACATTTGTGTGTTGGCAAGAACATCATGTACCAATTCTTTATCTGTGTTGTCTTTATGGGCGAAAAAGAAATCAAGTGCCCAATCCACATCGTGGACCTTATATTCATTTCCCAACGGACGCTTGCAAACGAGGCAATCTTCTTCTCGGCGCTGGATATCGCTGCTGTAGAAAGCGATATAAGCAGCCAGGCTCATGGTAAGTGCTGGTGGGAGTGTGCTAAACTTCTCAACGTACTCTAGGAAAGAAGGCATATTTCTTGCTTTCCACTTTGAAGTGGAGTTCAGGGAGATGCTCATGAGCAAGTGGTCCACAAAGGGATTGTTGAAACGGTCGGTTACGGCTGCAGCAAAGTTTCGGCAGTCCTCCTTATCCAGCGGGAGACAGGGTATCACTTCGTCGTAGAGAAGTTTATTCATGAAACCGTGGATGTTTTCGTTTTTCATGCAGTCTCTGACAATGTCTTGACCTGCCAAATAGGCTCCGAGAACAAATCCTGTGTGGGCACCATTCAGGATGCGTACCTTGCGTTTTTTGTAAGGAGCTACTTCTGGAACGACATGAACGTTAAGACCCGCTTTCTTGAAAGGAAGCTTTTCTTCCAGCCATTTTGGACCTTCGATATACCAAACGCCAAATACTTCTCCAACATCCAAGAGCTGATCCACATATCCGTTTTCTTCGTTTAGCTTTTGAACTTCCGCTTCATCGCGGATCCTTCCCGGAACGATGCGGTCCACTAAAGTGGAGCAGAAAAGGCATTCCTCATTCAACCAGGTGCGGAAGCCTTCTTCAAGTCCCCAATCCTCGATGTGCTGGTTGCAGCACTTCTGAAGTTCCTTTCCATTATCATCAATTAGTTCGCAGGATAAGATCACGAGACCTTTCTTCCCGGCTTTGTATCTTTCATAAAGGAGAACGGTCAGCTTGGCGGGGAAGGATACGGGAGGGATCTGAGAATTGTTACTGTTCGGATCATAGGTGATACCGGCTTCTGTGGTATTGGATGCGACGTATTCTAGATCTTCGCTTCTGGCGATCTCTTTGATCTTCTCCCAATCTTCGGAGTCATACGCGTTATAGCATGCATCCACAACGGAGATCACTCTCTTGTGGTCAACGGTCTCACCGTTTTCTGAACCTCTTAGATACAAGGTGTACAGTCCCTGCTGGTCGTTTACCAGTTTCGACAGACCTTGACTGATGGGCTGGACGATTGCAACTTTTCCGTTCCATCCCACTAACTCGTTGGACATGTCAAACCAATAGTCGACAAATGCTCTTAAAAAATTGCCTTCGCCAAACTGTAGGACTTTAACAGGCGCATTTTCCTGATAAAAGCCAGGGTAACCGGATTCTTTCAACACTTGATAGTTTAGTTGGTTCGCCATTTTGAAACTCCTTATAAAAATGTATTTTTTTCTGTTAAGTGACTTGGTGGATCCATCGATCAGAACGCAGTCTCGAGACTGCAAAGGCAGTCTGAATAAGGTACTGCACCAGATATGAAAGCATGACCCAAAAGATGCCAGCGTGCAGAACGGAGCCGACAAATAGCGCATAGGGAACAGCTCCTATCCATAATGGAAGAACATCTATGAGGGCAGCGACACGAACATCGCCTCCGCCTCGGAGCACTCCTACAACAGCAGTATTGTTCAGCGCTCTGAAAGGTAACACCAGCGACAGCACTCCGATCATCATCAGACAGATATCCGATGCTTCTTCAGATAAGTGGAAGATCGGGAAAATGAGAGATTCCCCAATAGCCGTGGAGATCAAGTACATCAGCAGACCTGCACAGAAACCTACTGTCAGAGCTAGTGCGACAAGAGAGTATCCCATCTTTTTCAGAATAGAAGTCCTTCTTCCGGAACCGATCTCTGAACCGATGATGACGGCGGCGGTGTTGTGAAGACCGGAGCAAATGCTGGTTACGAGACTTTCTACATTTGTAGCCACAGAATATGCGGAAAGAATGGCAACGCTGCCCTCCATATGACTCATCACATTAGAGATCGTCGAGATTCCAAGACCCCACACCGTCTCGTTGAAAATAACAGTGCCCGCGTTTTTGGCAAATCTTAAGACCATCTGTTTTCCCGGTAAAAGCAAAGAGCGCCATTGGATCGGAACTACTTTGTTTGTGAACATGTGACCAAGGATAAAAAGAAATTCAACGACTCGAGTGATCAATGTCGCCATACCTGCTCCATATATACCTAGAGAAGCAGATCCGAATTTCCCTTCGATCAAGGCGAAATCCAGAAACAATTTCAAAAGAGTGGAGCCAGACAACACATATGTACCAAACAGCGGACGTTCCGTGCTTCTCAGCATAGCAAGATACACTAAGGAAAATGTATTGAACAAATAGGATAAGGATACGAGGACAGCGTATTGTCGAGCTTCCTCAATAATCGCTGGTTCGTTACTGAAAATAGATAGGAAACCCACAGGAGATTTTATGATGATAAATGAATAGATAGCGTTCACAAGTGTGACGATCCACAAGCCTACACCAAGTGCACGATTGATCGATCCCTTATCTCGTTTTCCCCAGTATTGGCTGATCAGAATGGAAACTCCGCTCTGCGCTCCGAACGAAAACATCGTCACGACTTTGATCGGTATATTTGTGAGAGTGACCGCGGCAAGAGCAGTTTCCCCTAAGGAGCCCACGATAAAAGAATCGATGATGTTCAATGTGTTCGTGAGCAGATTCTGCAGGATGATGGGAATAGCCAATCGGATCACACGTTTGTAGAATTCGGAGTCTTGGATAAACAATCTTTCCATACAGGTTCCAAAATAATGTATACTACTATTCGACAGTTATTATTATTATAGATATTACTTTTCTCTATTAAGAATAACATAGAATAGATTGTATTATCCAGCAGTGGCATACAACTTTGAAAAAGAAAACAGCACAAACCAAAATTATTTTGTAAAAGTGGGCTCTGTTGTATACTACAACCAAAAAGCATATAATAATCTAAGGTTCTCGATATGGTAACAAATGTAAGGTTGGTGATTTTTTGAAAGGCTATAACAAATTCCAGAACCGAAAACGTCTTCGTAAGAATATTCGAAAGTTCTCCAGAAAAACAGTAGATTACGCAAAGTACATGAGGGATATTTATATTGAGAATGGACTTGCGTTCATCTCCTGCAAGGTGAAGGGCATCGATGATATCGTCGATCCTTATTCTGTGGAAGAGTATGAATGGTTGAATGCGGATTTCGCCAGATATATCGAAAGCAATGCAGCATACATTCCCACGGAGTATCCGATCGTTCTTGAGATCATTGGAGGGCATTTCACAGATAAGCAGAAGGACATTATCGAAGAAACGATCCTGGATTACTATGGGTTGTCTCTTGGAGATAAGCAGATCGATCTTTACAGAAACAGAAGAAAGATCGTCATTATTGCGATCATATCTCTGATCATATTCGGTATCGCATGGCTTCTTGACGCTTTTAGCTATAACACAGTACTTCAGGAGAGCGTTATGATCCTTGTTTGGTTCTTCGTTGAGGACCTTGTAGAGCTTGTATTGGATCGGCTAGATCTCAGGGAAGAAAAAACAGATGCTGCTCAGTTAGCCAGTGTTGCTGTTCGTTTCAGTGATAAGTTTATCGACGAACCGGTGCCAGATGAAGAAGCAGAAGAGATCATTGCTGAGATCTTTGAGGAAGATGCGGAAGAAATCGAGAATAGTCTCTCCGAACCTGAAGAAATAGAAGAGGAAGACGAATAATTGTTTTCAACAAGCGGTTCTATGCGACTGCTTGTTTTTTTATCTTTTGGGCATTATTCTTTTCCTATTAAGAATAATGACTGGAAACGATGTCGAGGTATCAATGGCTGAGGAAAAAGCGATCTTAGTTGCTGCGGATACAGGAAAGTGGGATGTTGAGCACTCCCTTGGGGAACTGTCTGCTCTGTGTGAAACAGATGGAGTGACTGTATTAGCAGAAGTTTTACAAACTGTGGAGAAATTGAATCCTGCCACATATATAGGCTC
Source organism: Oscillospiraceae bacterium (assembly GCA_017460285.1). GTDB lineage: Bacteria > Bacillota > Clostridia > Oscillospirales > Ruminococcaceae > RUG11783. Next base: position 7,511 of record JAFUBI010000255.1, read on the forward strand.
TGGAAAAGCGGAGGAGGTCAAGGAACTTGTCGAAAGACTTGGAGCAGACCTCGTGGTGTTTGATGACGACCTTTCAGGAGTCCAGACGAGGAATCTGGAGGAGATATTTTGTGTTCCAGTCGTCGACAGGACGATTCTGATCCTGGATATTTTCGCTAAAAATGCAGTAACAGCAGAGGGAAAACTGCAGGTAGAGCTCGCTCAACTTAGATATCGTCTGCCCAGGTTGTTAGGGCTTGGGAACAGCCTTTCACAGCAGGGAGCTGGTATCGGGACTAGGGGACCAGGAGAAACAAAACTTGAGACGGACCGCCGTCATATCCGCTCGAGAATTCGTTCTCTCAGTGAAAAACTTGAAGAGGTTGAGAAACGGAGAGAAGTAACAAGAAGAGCTAGGAAAAAGAACGGGATACCTGTCGTTGCACTCGTCGGATATACGAATGTGGGAAAGTCCTCTTTGCTCAATTGTCTTACAGGGTCGAATATCCTGGCAGAAGATAAACTATTTGCGACTTTAGATCCAACAGCAAGACGGCTTTCTGTCGCGAATATGCAGAACGTGATCCTGATCGATACGGTCGGTTTTGTCAGCAGACTGCCACATCACCTTGTTGAAGCATTTAAATCGACACTCGCGGAGGCACAATATGCGGATCTTATCCTACTGGTCGCTGATGCTTCCTCACCTCATTGGGAGGAGGAGATCGAAGTCACAAAAGGAGTTTTGGATGAATTACAATGCGGGGATACCCCGGTGATCCAGGTTTTTAATAAATGTGATCTCATCGATACGAAAGCAGCACTTCCAGGCACCCCGGTTTCTGCCAAAACAGGAGAAGGTTTGGACGTTCTTTTGGAGCAGATATCCCAAAAGTTATCGGAACGTATAGTACATGCGATGTTGCTTTTCCCATTTTCGGATGTTGCTAAGGTCTCTTTACTGAGAGATCGCGGAAACATCATAACAGAAAATTGGAGAGAAGACGGTCTCATGGTTCAGGCAACGATAGACCGCACGATCTGGCCAAGATATGAACAGTATCAGGTCTCGCCACAGACCTAATAATCTAAAACTTTTTAAGGTCAGGATGAATATTCGTTCTGATCTTTTTTTCACCAAGTCATCACGAAATTGACATCTCTTTGTCGTTGTATCAAAGAAAACGAATCAGTATAATGTAACTTGTATCATTCTGTGAGGAGTTCTCTTTATATGCTTGTAGAAGTTAATCACGTTACAAAACGATATGGTGATAAGCTTGCTGTCAATGACTTGAGTTTTTCCATCGATTCCGGAGAAGTTGTAGGTTTTTTGGGACCTAATGGCGCAGGAAAATCCACAACGATGAATATGATCACCGGATATCTTTCAGCTACAGAAGGCACGATATCTGTAGCAGGATTTGACATTTTGGAACAACCGATCGAAGCGAAGAAACATATCGGTTATCTTCCAGAACTGCCGCCACTTTATGTTGACATGACGGTTCATGAATACCTGGATTTCATGTATGAATTGAAGAAGTGCAAGATCCCGAGACGCCAGCATCTCCAGGAAATCTGCGAGGCTGTCCGTATTACGGATGTGTATGAACGAGTGATCCGAAACCTTTCAAAAGGATATCGTCAACGTGTCGGTTTTGCCGGGGCTTTGGTGGGTAATCCTGAGTTGCTCATTTTGGACGAACCTACTGTTGGATTGGATCCTCAGCAGATTATTGAGATCCGTTCATTGATCAAGGAACTTGGAAGCAAATGTACGGTTATCCTTTCTTCCCACATCCTTTCCGAGATCGAAGCGGTA
>JAFUBI010000021.1 GCA_017460285.1 Oscillospiraceae bacterium
GGAGAAAGTGTAACTGTAACCCCATCCATCGTAAGAATAGCGGGCAGAATCCACACGAGTGAACTTTTCCGATTTTTTCCAACTGATCTTTATCATGTTCGTAATTTCTGTATATCCTTATCCACAAAGAAGGGTGAACCTTCTGAACAGTCCACCCCTGTTTCTTTAAAATCATTCTTACGTTGTTTGCCGAATCACCAATGAGATGGGGAATACGCGGTTCTGTCTTCCCTCATTTCCCTTTTCCAGAAGTTCCACTACCGTTTTTGCGGCATCGCTTCCCATTTCCCAGATAGGCTGATGTACTGTAGTTAGGGGAAGTACTGCATATTGGGCAAACGAGATATCGTCAAATCCTACAATCTTTACCTGGTCTGGCACGCGAATCCCCGCTTGCAGCAACTGGGTGAGCACGCCTGTAGCTATAATATCGTTTTGCGCGAACACACCGTCGAAATGGGTCCCTTTCTTAAGGAGTCTCTGGACGATCTTTTGCGCCGCGTCGTTATAATCTCTCGGTTTCGCTTCATAACAGAGCGTGTTCTCGATCTGATAGTCTTTGCAAGCCCGATTAAAGCCTTTTCTTCTCTGCTCTGTAGCAGGCTCTCCTGTTTTACAGGTGATCATGAGAAGATCTCTGCATCCCTTCTGGATCAGTTTCTCCGTTGCAAGATAGGCTCCATGTTCGTGATCTGCGGAAAAGTACACATACCTCTCATTGCTTTTTTCCGTTACGGGACAACTGTCTATATACACCGCGCAGCAATCCGACGGGAGCTTACAGATATCCATCTGGATGCAGTTGATGGCGATGACCGCCTTGATATGCTGAGCACAGATCAACTCGATGCTCTGTTTCTCGATGTCTTCGTTGTATCTCGTATTGAAGATGACACAATTCCTTCCCAGGGAGAACAATGTATCCTGGATCCCCTGCACCATCCTGGCATAGAACTCGTTGGATATGTCCGGAAGAAGGATCGCTACCGCATCGTCCTGTTTCTTTCTCAAACTTCTCGCATTGCTGTTGGGAACATAACCTGTTTCTTCGATGATCCTGAGGATCTTGTTCTTTGTCTCTTCCGATGCGTGCCCGTTCCCATTGACGACCTGAGAAACAGTAGCGACAGAGACGCCTGCCTGTCTGGCGACATCTTTGATCGTTACATTTTCCTTTTTCTCGGTCATCTGCAGTTTCCTCTTTGTTTGCTGCTAATATTATACAACGAATGCTTCTCTCGAAAACGATTCTTTGACGAAAAGGTCCGGAATGCACCGGACCTTTCCAATAAATTGAACTAATATCTTCAGCCTTCAAATGCGCGTCTGAGGAAGGCAACGGAACCCGCTGCATCGCGGTCCAGTTGTTCCAGCGTTGCGCCTTTGCTGACATCTCTCCACACTTTGATATCTGCCCCTACTTCTCCACCCATGAGGACGAAGGGTTCCATTACGACATTCTTGCTATACCCGATCTCCCGAAGCGCAGCGCCGATATCATACCAGGGGAACTTCCCAGATCCAGGCACTTTGCGGTTGTTCTCACCCGTGTGGAAGTGGCCCAACTTGCTTCCAGCGAGACGGATAGCGTCGCACATATCATCCTCTTCGATGTTCATGTGGAAGGTATCCAGCATGACCTTCACGGCATCCACATCCACTTCATCCACGAATTTGACGCACTCTTCACAGGTGTTGATCAGGTAGCCTTCAAAGCGGTTAAGAACTTCCAGACAGTAGTCCACACCACACTCCACTGCTATCTTTCCGACTTTTCGCACGTTCTCCACGCTGCGAGCCCAGTCTCCCTCTTTGTCTATAGGTTTGGAATAATCCACCGGCCAATAGGAATAGATACCGCCGCCGAAGGTGTGGATATCCATGATCTCCATCTTCTGCAAAAGATCTGTATACATGGAGACTGCGTTCTTCACGACATCCGTATCCGCGCTGCCGAGATTCTCCTGAGCGTTTGGACCATAGCCGCAGGTGAGGATCACTCCCTCATCCTTCGCCATCTGCCCGATCTCCGCCAGACGCTCCCTCGTGTTGTTCTTCAGGAGAGCTCCGGATACCTCAAGGATATCAAAACCAAGTTCCTTCACTTTGCGGATATATTTGACCTGATCCGCTCCCCAGTATTTCTCCCAATACGCAAAATAGATACCGTACTTCATCTTTCCGTCTCCTTTATCTTGTTCTTTCAATAATTCGCTAACATGCTGTCAGGATGTGACCGTCCTGCAGAAATTCTCTTTGAACAACTTCACATCGATCTCCCGGATCAATCTGCAGACATCCTTTGTGAAATCGAATGGGATGTGGTTCGTCTCCATCATGCGCTTTACTTCCGGCGTATAGAACAGTACCTGACCATAATCGAACTCACCCATACAGATCCTGGTAGAACAGTCATCCGCCTTCCGAACGATCTCCGGCCAGAGGTAGCAACCCATTGCCACCGCGTCGCAGATATCACATACCGGCTTGCCTCGTGCGGCTACATTGTACTGAACCAAAGCGGAAGACGCCTTCTCGATATAATCCGCCTCCTTGGAACCAGTAGCAGTCATCTCGCGGAATTCCTCCTGAGTGAAGGCACTCTCCCCGATGCAAAGATCGAATCCAAGGATCGTCTTGGGAACATCCAGTCCCAACATCAATTCAAAAGCTTCGGCATCTGTATAGACGTTCGCCTCCGCAACAGGATCCACATTTCCGGGTCCCAGACCTGCTGTCCCCATGATCATGATGCTGTGCAGCTTATTCATAATTTCTCGGTCCTTCTGCACAGCGAGTCCAATGTTGGTTGCAGGCGCGAGCTCGATGAGATCGATCTCGCCAGGATATCTCCGAACCAGATCCAGGATCGCGTCACAGGCGCAAACGCCCTCCACAGGATTTGTAGTGGGATGGATAAGTCCACATCCCCCCATGCCATCCGGGCCGTGGATGCTGACCGTGACGAAGGGCTCCCGTTGGAGAGGTCTTGCTGCTCCGGCATAGACCGGAACATTCTTCCCCACCAGTCCCACTGTCATAAGAGCATTCTTTGTTGCCTGATCCAGCAGCACTCCTCCGCTCACTGTAGTGATCGCCAGGACTTCCACATCCTCCGACTTGAGTGCAAGGATGAGAGCCGCGGCATCATCCGAACAGACATCTGTATCTATAATTACTTTTCTCACGATCTTACCTGCCTGCAATACAATAATATAAGTAAATCGTTTTACCAACTTTAGAATAATTTCCCACGGCTGACTTGTCAACAACTTTCATGCCCCACGAAGAAGCACCGCTGATCCGATGTTCGGTCTTCTCAGCGGTGCTCTCTATAAGCTGTTGTAATTCGTCAGCGCTTCGCCTTATCCATGCTCTTCTGCATGGAAGTGCTGCACATGTCTTGCCATTCGTATTCCATGGCTCAGTGTTCAATATCTCTTTTCTGAATGGTCTGCTCCAACTGGAAGGAGAAGATCTCATTCATGGATCTTCTAGCTTGTTCGAAGTTCTCGATCAGCCTCTCTTCGTCACGGTTCTCCACCGTGAGTTTCTGGATATATCTTTTCAGCAGTTCGTACTGCAATCTTAATTCTTTATCATTAGTTATCATCACGTTTTCTCCTTTTCTCGAAAGTGTTCGCGTGACGAAATACAGTGCTTATATTCTAAACAAAGCTTCTTTCCAAATGTATCTTTAAACATGTGCATGTAGGTGGATTTCTGCTTTGGAACTGAATTATATCGTGCTGTAAACGTTTACGCAAGCAATTTAAATGATCTTAAGAGAAAATCAGTGTCATGGACATATTGCACAATTACGCCCTACATCTTTTGTGCAACATGCCAGTTTATTTGAGGTAATAATAACCAAATTAAGACACAGAAACAGGTCAGATGGGTCTTTCTCCCCTCTTATAGGTCCTTGGGATGATGCCGAACTGGACCATCATAAAGATATCCGCTAGTCTCATCCACTCGTCCACACCAAGATATCCAGGGTCTCCCAGGTGATGTTCCGGACCAGCTCCTTTTCCTGTTCCAAATCCATGAGGAGCTCCGGCAAAAATAAGTAGTTCGCAATCGATCTCAGGATGTCTGTCCAAAAACTCAAAGAACGGTCTCTCCGCTTTAAGAGGACGCATGAGAGCATCCTTTGCACCGGAAGCCACGAAGAAAGCAGGGAAGTTGGGGTTCTCATCTGTGGATGGCGCATATCCTCCGTAGATAGGCATAGCCACCGCATAATCTGCATCTACTAGGTCTACTTCGTCCGGAACATAGTCCGGGTAGAACTTCGACGGGAGCTCATGCCCGTAGAAACGCTCCAACTGTCCAACGATGGTCATTCCGCCTCCGGAGAAACCCGTCGTGGCGATCCGATCGATATGAGCGATACCGTATTTCTCAGCATTATATTTGAGATACCTGACTGCTCTCTGGAGATCCAGGTAGGCATCTTCCGTTTTTGAAGGCTGCACCCTTCTCTGAAGGACAAAGGCATTGTATCCCAGATCCCGGAAATCCTTTGCCATTACGTAGCCTTCGGTCTGGTTCCATCTCTGAGAGAAACCGCCACCCGCCACCACGATGATGTTGCCCTTGACCTTGCTCTGGTCCTCCATCATGTAAGGTATGAGGAAAGGTTTGAATCCTTTGTAGTCAAATTTGAAGAAATAATCGTAGGTATCCGCATCCGGAGCTTCTGCCATTTGGTCTCCCCAGATATACCAAATGGAATCCTCAGGGTCTTTCACCTGGACCAGTTTTTCTTCCAACGAGGGGAGGCTCTCAAAGATCTCCCACGCCTTTTCATCGGGAAGAAGATTGTTTCCTTCGTATTGGAAAACAAGTTCATTTGCTGCCCGATAGAATGGCACGAAACTCTCCCAAGTGAACGCTTCTGGTCTAGCCATGAGGTATTTCACGTGCCGCATCTTCTCGTCGTAGTCCAGGAGTTTTGCCTCTTTTTCCTTAGACCAGGGTTCCCACCCTGCATAGTATGTATTGTCGGAATAAGGATCCGGTTCTGCTTTCTTCGTGCATTCCCTGTCCTCATACCACCTGGTGAAATCGTATCCCTTTCTCATCACGACAGGGACCGTCCGGGTCCACTTTGCCAAAGTGACGGTGAGATCGTCCGGAGTCAATTCTTCGCAGTTTTTGTCATAGGTCGGGTAACTGTCCATAGTGCTCCTCCTATTATCGTTGTTTGTTGTATTAAGTATACACGGATAGCCACAAATGCGTGAAACACAAGAATACTTTTCTTTCTGACACGTTCAGAAGTAGGCGACTTTCCCCAAAACACTCACAAAATCGTCACAAAGATCTCTCGGGAATGTGCTAATCTTTTCTCTGGAACGGCATGCTCTGTCGCTGCCATTTTCTTCTTAAAAATGTTTTGAAAAATATTTCGATTTAAAGTTGCTTTAAGGTTGACGAAATAGAATAGAGCCATACAAGACAGGAACACACCTGTTCGAAGCTCATCCTAAAAAAGGAGGTAACACATTATGATGAGAAAACTTACAACAATCGCCTTGACATTGATCATGATATTCAGCCTGACATCCTGCGCTTCCCTCTCCGGGACGCATGAAGCGGTGACCACACCGTCCCAGGTCGTATCCGACCCGGAAGTCGAGGCATCCACAACAGAGGACAACACTGCCTCCACCGTGAGCGGTACAGTAGAGTCCAACACAGACGGAGATGTGGAGACATACGTTCTAACGGGAACACTCACGGAGACCTTCGTAGTTGACACCGACAAGGATGTTGAGATCACTTTGAACAACGTCACCGCGAATCTGGCGGACAACGTCATCAAGATCAAAGACGCAAAATCCGTCACCCTGATCCTCGTGGGAGACAACAATCTCACTTCCACGCTGGAAGACACCAAGACTATCAAGAGCGATGTCGACCTGACTATCGAAGGAACAGGGACCCTCACCATTACTTCTGCAGATACCTGCATCAAGAGCGACACCAACCTGACTGTAAATTCCGGCACATTGAACCTTACGGCAAACAATGGCGGAGACGGACTCCGTTCCGATGAGACCCTGACCATCAATGGCGGCACGATCAGTATCGAAGCAGGAGAAGGACTTGAGTCCACACAGATCACCCTCAACGGTGGAACGATCAGCATCTCTGCTTCTGATGACGGCATCAATGCCAGCCAGAAATCCGAGACACTCTCCCCAGTCATCACGATCAACGGTGGCAACATCAACATCGTCATGGCATCCGGAGATACAGATGCGATCGACTCCAACGGAAGCCTCGTCATCACGGGAGGCACTATCAATATCAGCGCTCAATTCGCTTTCGACTACGAGACGACCGTGTCCTTCACGGGCGGGACCGTCTATGTGAACGGTGAAGAAGTCACCCAGATCACCAACAGCATGTTCGGTGGCGGAATGATGGGCGGTTGGGGTGGTCCACAGCCTGGTCAAGGAAACTGGGGAGGGCAACAACCCGGTGGTGAAAATGGCGGTAAACAGCCTGGACAAGGCGGATGGGGACATCCTTAAACCTTAAGCAAAGAATAACTTTTTCAATATTTCCTCTTAAAATGATCCGAGAGAGACTCAGCATTGGGTCTCTCTCGCTTTTGCATTTATTACTTTTATCTATATATCTCTTCCCGCTGAAGCCAGCCACTTCTTCACTTCATAATAGGAAGCTTTAGGAATACGATCATAAGAACCATTTCCATGGTCATCTGCATCCACGTAGACAAGCCCATATCTTTCCGACATGACGCCTTTTCCTACGCTAATGGAGTCTACCGTTTCCCAGAACATGCACCCTCTCACATCCACACCGTCGATAAAGATCGCTTCTTTGATGGCGCGAAGATGCTCTTTCAGGAACTTGACCCGTTTGAGATCCTCCACTTTCCCATCTGAGAGCGTATCGATCGTTTTATGTGCGAGTTCTCCAACGATGATCGGGATCTGATACCGGTCATAGATCAGATCTAGGATGATGCGCAACCCAGTAGGATCATCCTCATCTCCTACATAGGGATTTGTAATGACATCATCGCTGTCGTGGCGTATGACCTGCGAGTTGTAATACGAAAACATCATAAATGAGATCGTGTTGTTTTTTAACAACTCCTCGTCCCCTTCCTCGAACGGGATACAAAGACCTTTTCTTTCGAATTCCTTTAAAGCGTAACTGGGATAGTATCCACGGATCAGCACATCTCCATAAAGCCAGTTCAGCATCTTCTCCTTCACGGCAAGAAGTTGATCTCTGGGATCGCAAGAATATGGATACTTGTATGTAAGTCCGATCATAGTTCCGACAACGGCTTCTGGGAACCGGTTCCGAATGTACTGTGCTGCCATAGCGCTCGCCACGAACATATGGTGGGAAGCGTCCAGTTTATCCTGAGGCCAACTCTCCTCGTCTCGCATCACTAAACCACATGCGATAAAAGGATAATCGTGCATACAGTCCGGTTCGTGGATCGTTAGCCAATACCGGATGTCCTCTCCCAAACTATCACAAAGAGCCTTAACCAATCTCATGTAACAGTCCACCATCTTTCTGCTCTTCCATCCGTCATATTTTACAGATAAAGCAAGTGGAAGATCCCAGTGGACGATCTCCAGGATCGGTTCGATGTGGTGTTTCTTCAACTCCGCAATAACATTCTTGTAGAAGGCAAGTCCCTCTTTATTTGGTTCGTCTTCTTCACCTGTTGGAAAGATCCTCGCCCAGCTGATGGACAGCTTATAGGAGGTCAGCCCGAGTTCTGCCATAAGCTCGATGTCTTCTTTGTATCTGTGATAGAAATCTGACGCTTTTCTGGACGGGAAATAAGTCCCGATTCTGCAGTCGAGATTTGAAAGTCGTCCCTTTGCAATCTCTGTCCGGTGCTCACCTAGCGGAACCACATCCGCAACGGAGATACCTTTGCCTCCCTCGCCGAACCCACCTTCTGCCTGCGTGGCACACATGGCTCCACTCCAGAAAAAGTCTTTAGGAAATTCGTGTTCTTCGGGAATATAAGGTTTCTTTTCTGCGCCCCAAGACAGAGCGCGCTCCACTGCGTTGATGCCGATCGTTTTTGTGAGATTCTTTTCCATATTCGCTTATTTCTTTCTGATTGGGTGCCTTACAACAGTTTTGAGCTTGGAAGGATCTGTCTTCCTCGAATCTGACAGGTAGATCTCATGGTGGAGACGTCCGGAATCGAAATCCAACTCGTATCCGTTTTCCTCCATAAAGGTGTGCATTCGCTCTACAGTAGCAGGCTCATCGTCATAGGGACCAAGATGCATGCACTGAATACACGTTCCTTCTTCGTAGTGGAAGAATTCGACTTTGGAAAAATCCTGTTTTTTCTTTCTTGTAGCTTCTGCGACAGCCCAGTCAAAATCCTCTTTCGTGACAAAATCCGGAAGTCTGATCACAGAAATGAAATTGAAAGTCTCCTTGCGCGAGTAATCCACACCTTCCACTCCATCCTGCCACCAGAAGCCTTCCAGCGGAGGAACGACATACTCGAAATATCCATCGATCTTGTGATCTCCCTTATAGGACATCTTGATCGTATAGGCAATACCATACAGAAGCCCTATGGAATCCTGATATTCGCTGCCTTCTTCATTGGGATTGCCCTTCCCTCTAACCGCAATGTAGTTCATGGGAGGAAGGTCGATAATTCCAGGTTTATCTTTTGGCATATAAAACTCTTTATATTCTTTTTTGAAATCGAAAGGCATAACAACTCCTCTATTTCCCCATTATCACAAAAGTCCACTTATTACAATCACGGTAATAATATCTAAATAGTTTATGCGAACTCCAGGAATACTAACCATGTTATATATTCTAATTAAACAAGAACCTTAATATGGCTTGAACTCTATCTCGTACTCTAAAACACGTTTGCTTTCTTTTTCGGCCTGTGAAACAATATTAGCACTTCCTTCAAATTTTAATTGTTTTAATAGTCCTGCAACCTTTCCCGCGTCCTTAACTTTTATTCCGCTTGACGTGTTATAGTTTAGTGTATATTTCGTTTTAAGTAATGGACTATCCTTATCCATTCTAGACTGAATCAAACTTCTAATTTGCTGATCGCTTGCCCACAAGCACAGTTCAGGCATTACTGGTTCTTTTCCCAAAAAATCCGATTCATCCGCGATTCCTATATAGGAATACTCTTTTATAGAAGCATTATGTTCAGCTTTAACATCAGCATGCTGCTTTCCAACTCCTCCTTTAACTCCTCCACCTTTTTCTATTTTGGAAATAGTTGTTTTCTCTTCTTTGATAATCACTGAAAAATGGGTTGCCCCGAGCGATTGGGCAATATGCCTTAATTCAGCTACTCTTTCCGTATTGAGAGTTGTGAAATAATCATCCAAATCTATATACCTATTCTGATTCACTGGATGAACATAATAAATGCCCTCCTGTAATGATGGGGAATACTTACAGGGAAACAATCCGGCTCTATCCGGTTTAATTGTAAGAACCTTCCCTCCCTTTAATGACAAATCAAACGCAATTGCATCTTTGTATTTGGGAATATTCATCACTCTTTCTTTTTCAGTTATATATAACATAGCAGGCATTCTGTAATTAGTTATGTTATCGTCAATATAGATTGGGCCATACTTTTCATCATCTCTTTTATCTATCTCTTCGCTAACCTTTCCGACAACAACCTCAGTCTCATCCCTAACCCATGTAGCAACTGCAGTAGCTCTTTCCTGTACATCATTCGAAACTCTCTTAGCAATCTTTTTTACGCCATTAAAAAAACTGCGTCCTTCTCTTTTTCGCACATCATTATTTAATTCACCTGTATTCTCTGTTTCTTCCAATAAAGATTCAGAGACATTTTTTTCGATATCGTTGTGTTCCATTTCACCCTCCAAAGATTTATTTCCGGATTATTATCATTTTCAAACTAACTAAAATCTAATTCTATAGATGATAATGCGTTTTTTAACAGGTAATATCGACACTATAAACGAATACGAGATATCATTTATAATTTTAGCCTTCGACGCTATGCAATGAAGAGTTGCATCATCACTATATTATTAGTAACATATGCGTGCTGTTACTTTTTGCCAATAACTACCAAATGATCTTCAGGTCTAAGCAAAAGCATTTTCTCCGCATCAGGGTTCATATATAAGTTGTTTCTTCCTTTTTCCTTTCTCATATA
>JAFUBI010000256.1 GCA_017460285.1 Oscillospiraceae bacterium
ATAATTATACCATAAAAGGCATATCAGTTGGCGGAATATCCTGATGAAGTATCAAAGTATTACTGGAAGCTCTATTTCTGGAGTTTGTCCTACTTTATCGGTTCCGTAAGCGACCGAACGGTATCAGCGGTAAAGAACTATATCATAAAGAACTATATCAATGGGCAAAAAGAAGATTAGCCGATTCACCCACGTCTGACTCACAGAATCACGCGTGGTACTCTCGGCGGTGGATAGATATTACTTGTATGATTGTATCTCTCAGAATTATATTTTCAATAATATGCAATGGGCTCAAGGAGAATTGACCATAGTATTTGATGGAGGATATGCATATTATTGTACTCAGTCGAATCCTCATTTGATGAGAATAAACATAATGACTGGTGAAAAGGAAGAAAAAACGTTCAAAGTTTCCGAAGAAAATGCAAAGTTCATTTTGTTATCGGCATGTCTAGATAATCACATTATTTTTTATGGCTTTGATCAAGAAAAGAAAAATCCAACTCCATTTTGTTATGATGTTAATACCGAAGAGATAAAGCAATTGCAGCTAACATATCATGATTCTGACGGCGTTGAGTTTTTAACCACTATTTGTTCTGAATGCGAAGATTATTTTTTGGTAATGTGTGGAGCTTCGTATGTTCTTACAGAGGATCAGTTAGCAGATGGAACAAAATATGAGTATGAGGCCAGAGAAGAACATTACGGTCTTATCAGTAAGGAAGATTATTGGAATTCAATTGATAATATTATACCGTTTACTTTGGCTGAAAGTCCGATGGTTAATGATAAATACCGTTCTAAATATGGGTGCTAACAGAAAGATTAATTTGTTAATTGGAGAACAAAATGAAACGATTATTATTCTTAATGACTGTTGTACTTGTACTCAGTTTATTATCCTCTAATGTGTTTGCTGTTGATAAGGAAGACGTATATCAATCATCAGACGCAACAACAAGTCTTTTTCCAGGGAAAGTAGTAGTGTTAACCTCTGGTGTAGACTGTATCCCCACAGAGCCTAATTACGCAAACAGCAACATATTTGCTGGATATAATTGTCTAAACCAATATACAGATTATCAACCGACTTCAGGAACACTTGTAACTTTTGCTACTTATACGAACAACGACACGCAAAGGTACTATAGGATAAGAGTTTGGCCAAACGGTTATTGTTCATGTGGATTTGCTCCAGCAGGCGCTACAGAGCTGAGCATTAATAGGAGAAGAATATTTCCATCACAGGTGAACATGATAACTACTTTGGGAAACAATTATGTAGACTTTAACGTCCAAGAAGGCTCTTGTTTTATTGAAACGGAACCAAATCTTCAATCCACTTTCGGGTTGTTTGCCCAGCCTTTTCAGGGAGGAAACGCTTCTTGTAGTTGGACTATGATTATTCATAATCCAGCTCAACCTACGTCACTATTATGGGAAGATTTAAGCACGCTTAGTGATATACCCGTTGGGTCTGATGGTTTTAAACATCTTAGTCAATATGGCATACCATGGTATCAGTACTATGCTACAGGAAGCAGAGTTGGCACCTGTATTTGCGGACTCACTTTGCATTATGAATAGGTCGCAGGTCATACACAAATGTTTCGCTTATTACGATTGATTAGTATAGCTTTTATCTGTTTACTGGCTGTGTTTATTCCATCATGCAGTGAGTTTAAAGAGGAATATAATTATATTGAAGAAGAGCGGCAGGAAGATAAGAGCTTTATTTGTATAAAAAATGCAAATACAGAGGGAGCATTTTATATCTCAGCACAAGCATATGATAGCAATAGTTATTATGGGTATTATTACGATTTCGATTCCAAGGATTGCTATATTTATAAATTACCTTGCTTGGAATTTCAGAATTGCCCGGTTATTGTTTTGAATCAACCATATTGCTATGTTTTCTCAACGCAAGCGATGTCCTACCCCTCACCTGCTGGCACTGATTACACGATATATGAAAACGACAGAATTTGTTACAAAATTAATGTACAAAACGGCGATATGAATTCTTTTCATATACCGTCATCGTTCGCATTAATCGGCGAATACGCTGCATATGATAATGTAAGAAAAGAAATCGCATTAAGATGTGTTGATATAACTTCTAATACAATAGAATATATATTTGTGAATTGTGAGTCGCTAAAAACAACTCAAGAAAATACTGAAATCGGAATAAACCCTAGTTCTTCCTTCAATAATTCTGAAACAGATTTAGCAAACAACTCTTCCCAATTCATTCTTCGTCCTTTTGAAACTGAAGAAGGCTCCCACTGGATGGTAGTGCAGACAAAAGACGGTGAGGTTATTTGCGATGCTGGTTTTGTTGAAAATGAGAAACCATTAAACACTTCACATGTAACTGCGATCGACCAATCCTTATTGTATTTTGGTATTGTGAGTTCTGATATAAATAATCGTGAAATATTAGCCCATAGTTATGACGCTGAAAATGGCAGAAGTACACTTATCAAGAGATTTTCTCCAGAAGAACGTGTGTTTCCCGAGTTGGTTATTGTATTAGACGAACAAGCAATTTTCAGAAGTTTACATGCTTTGCCAGAAGTGTTCGTGTACACCTCTGATGACATTGCTTTCGTTGATTTACAACTGTTCTTTTCTGGGCACCTAGAGTATAAGCAATTTGATGTCGTAGAATAAGCGTAGAAAGTTTTTAAATCGAATATCCATCTTTTATCCATCTATTTGTCAAAAAGATACGATATGAGACTAGATGTTAAAGTATTCCATGTTACTTGAATTATGCTAGTATAAGTAAAATCATACGCAATCCAGCATCGCATCACGCTATAAAACGCAACCTGTATGCACTCATAACCTGGAGGTCGGAAGTTCAAGTCTTCCCTCCGCAACCATAAAAAAACGCCTATTTTACAGTACTTTCTGTAAAGTAGGCGTTTTTGCTATGACTAACTCTGTTTTCAAAACATTGCCCATTTATTCGATGGTACTAAAAACCATCATTTTATGCTCTCTTTGTTCTTGTGGCATATGAGGAGGTCTTAGGGATACCCTAACGAGAAAACTGTTTATAATCTACTCGACGAGACCTATTATTATCTGCAACTTTGCATCTATTTTTTTAAAACACGTGTACCACTCTTAATTTCAGGCATAATAAAAAAGCCCACGACTTGTAATATATACCCCCAATACTGGTTTTCTTGTCCAGTATTGGGGGTACATATTAATTTGCGGTGTTTTTTTGATGCGTATTTCTTATGATGAAGAATTGTTATGCTAATTGCTATCTAGTTAGCTCTAGAATTAGAATGTGCTTGCATTTAGCAAACCACTAGGTAATGAGAATAAATATATTATTACATCCTTCCTTCTTTACGAATTTATCAAAATAAAACATTCACATTCGCCAACTCATCCACCAGTTTGTCCATCCAGCGGATCTTCCGCATGAGAGGATCCTCGATCTCTTCCACCTTGATCCCGCAAATGGAGCCTTTTATTAGTTCCGCTCTGGGATTCATCGCAGGTGCGTTATTGAAAAACTCAGCGTAAGTGACGTCCAGATCCGTATCGGTCATGTCATACCCGGTGAGCCAGGTTATGAGCTCGTCCACCTCCGCTTTCGTACGTCCTTTTCGCTCCGCTTTCTGTACCAGAAGCGGATAAACTTTGGTGACCTTCATCTCAAATACACTTTGTCTTGCCATGATCGTTTACCTCGTAATACCAAGGTCCATCGCTGACTTATTCAGCTGGTAGATCCTATCCGCGTTTTTTGAGAACACTTTCTCCTCGATCTCTTCCGGCAGTTCCAAACTCCGGATGAATTCGATATGATCCGCCATGCTGCACCCGAAACTGTCCGAGCCAAACATCACACGGTCCAGTACTGCCTCAATGAGTTTCTTAACATCTGCAGATATCGAGCGGAGGATCTTCGGATCGTCCGCGACAGAAGAGAGGTCGAAAGCGACGTTGGGATATGGGATCAACTGCTGACACTTCCGGATCTCCGGATACCAGCAGTGGCAGCAGACGAGCTGCAGGTCTGGATATCTTCTCGCTGTCCCCAGCACGACATCCACGTCGCTGTATTGTGTGTGCTCCCACCCGGAGTGAAACAACACAGGCACGTGGGATTCCATAGCCATCCTGTATACCGCATCCAGCCTATCATCCGTGAGGTAAAATTCCTCATGACCGGTATACAGTTTGATCCCCACGATCTGACTGCGCTCCAGATATCCCCGGAACTTCTCCAGTTCCTCCTGGTAGGACACAAAGGGCCTGATCCCTCCTACAACGAAGACACGGGCATTCTCGACCCTAGGAAACAAAGAGATCATTTCTTCTGTGGAGCCGATCTCCGTCTCCTTCCAGGAGTCCGCGATAACAAGGCACCTGTCGACATGGTTCTTCGCCATTTCGGACAGAAGCCTCTCTTTTTTGGACCTGAGATCCGTATACCGCTCCCCTACGGGGAGGTGCACATGTGCATCTAGGATCGTCCGTGCTCTGGACATGCTGACACCCTTCCTAAATTGTTGCGACATGTCGCAACTTTCTGTTAAGCAGTTGAATCTCTCAATCTGCCAGATACATTCTTCTGAATCGCTCGATCTCATCCGGGCAGATCTTCAGTCCGTCCGTGAGGAAAGAATCGAAACCACCATACAGTTCTTCTACTTTTTCGTAGATACCTGCGAGGTATTCCTCGTGCGCACCGAACAGATAATCCAAAGACTTTGTCGTCTTCTCATCCGGTGCTCCCATGTTTTGCCCAAATATCTCCAGAAGCCTGCCAACCTCGGTCTTCAGGTACTCGTTGGTCTTTAGATAATCCGCAAAGATATCATCCCGACCCACGCCCAGCAGTTCCTGTACGATAACAGAAGCAAAACCAGCCCGATCTTTTCCGGCAGTGCAGTGCCAAAGCACTGCTTTGTCCCGCGGTTCAAGAAGAAGCCGAACGAACTTGCTATATTGCGAGACAGAAAAATCATTGGTGACAAATCCGATATAGGTTTCCAACATATACTGGCACGCCTTTTGCGGGTCACTGGAGACCATTGCAAACGCCTCCGCATCCGATTTTTCTTCTCTTGTGACACCGGCAGCGAGGCTCTCAAAAACTGGCAGATGAAGGTTGATCACGCCTGCCATATACGGGTCTGGCTTTTCTACTCTCTCCTGCTCTGTTCGAAAGTCTACGACCAGTGCAAGATCGACGGACAATACAGATATATCTTTCTCCGTGGCACTGTGCAGTTGACCGCTGCGGATCAGTTTCCCTGGGAGGATATGCTGTCCCTGTTTTGTACGCATTCCGCCGAGATCCCGTGTATTGTTCAATCCCTCGAAAGAGATCTTGCAGCTTATATTTTCTGTTGCCATATTATAATTCCTTTTCCAAACGTCGTGATGAGATCTGATGTTTTCCTTCAATGGTCCCCCAAAAACAAAACTTTTTGAGACTTATCGTTATCTTTCTCTTGCTCTTTGCGTTTTCCGCGACGCTGCCCTCGATTCTTCTCCTCGGAAACGAACAACTCGACTGCGGCATCGGTCAATTCATCCGACCAGACTTTTCCGCTCCCAAGAACTTCTGCCCAAGGGCAGAGTTTTTCGTAGTCGTGATCGAAAACGACAGTATACGGAGGACCACATCGATCGTTCACGGACATATATAAGTGTCTTCCGTCATGAATGATCTCCGAAGCATCCCATTCGCTCATTCCTGCATCGAGTTTCTCATACTGCTCATTTCCAAGCTCGTACAGATGGTATTCCATGGATCCGCCGCATTCGGCGAAATATCGATCAGCAGGAACATCATAACATGCTTTCCAGCCGGATCCTGTTTTGAACTGCAGGGACATACCTTTTTCCCTCCAAACTCTTTCACCTTGTTTTAATCTAATCCGGTCAGATACCAGACCTCTCCGTTCGGCATAACCTGCAAATTACCCGGCATTGTCTCCAAAAGGTTGCCGCCAAGATCCCGGATCACGGTCTCTTCCCAGTACCGGTATTCCGGTCCCTCACCTTCCTCATACCACTTGCTGAAATACAGTCTCTCTCCATCCCGCAGAAAGAAACTCTCATGCGGATCCATCGGAAAGCTGATCCGCTCCGGCCATATAATCTCAAACATATCTTCTTCACCCTGCCGTGTCAGGGAAAGAGGGGAAGAGTGAAGTTGCAAATTGTAGCAGTTCTTTACGCTGCTAAGTGGTAGTTCCTGAAACAGTGCAACTTCATGGCTTTTACAACCGAAACAGAAGATACGGATCCAGCCATGTGGGAAATCCACGTTCAGCAAATAAATCTTTTCTTCCAGATAAACTGGCTTTTCCGTATACATTCCCGTTTCTTTTGGAATCGGCCAAAAAATCTCACCGCCCGGATAGTGGATCAGGCACAGAGAGTTCCCTCTCACAGGCTCGCCCGATCGAAAGACTTCTTCCGCCTCATAAAGATCGCCATGTTCGTAACTGATTCCGTAATACCATTCCGGAGTTCCCCCCGATACTGGCTCAATATAGGTAATACCATGTGTATTGATCGTTTTCACTGTCTGCTCACTTCCAAATCTCAAAGTCTTTCATGAACTATCAAAATGCTTGATAATTCATTTCCTTCATCATTTCACTACTCTTTCAATCTTCTTCATTTCTAAGTTAATATCACGAAGAGAATTCTTAAGGCTTCTTCGCCTCTCAACTTTTTTAGAAACATCTGCAAGTTCTTCTTTCTTAATATACTTGCTGATTATCTTTTCTCCCTCTCGATATTGCAAGTAGTAACATTCGTAGCCACAAATGCTTTTTGGGGAGATACATCCTTTAGGGAGTGCATCGTATTCAGCCTTCAACGCAAACCGCATCCGTTGAAGACGCGCGTATTCTTCTTTTAGGACCTCATTAATCGTCAACTCCACTGAGAATCCCCTCCACAAACCGGAAGTTAACGCAATCGCTTTTCCATAACAATCTCATCCTCATCCCTTTGCCCGGTATGATGAAATCCAAGTTTTTCATAGAGACTCTTTGCCGCGTTATCGCCATCGATATAGCAAAGAACGACTTTGTCGTATTTTCCGTCAGCTATCATCCTGTCCAGAATCATCTCTGCTGCCTTTAGCCCGTATCCTTTTCTTTGATAACGCTGGTCGATAAAGAACTGACTAAAGTCATAAGCTTTCCACTCATCAAAGTCATGATACATGGCCATTCCAACCGGGATATCGCCATCATAAATTACGAAAGCTTGGCTTCTATCATTCCGGTAAGCATAAGCCCTTGCCAGTATCCCAGAACTGTTAGACACATAGTTACACTGATCTTCACGGACAGATAGACCAAGCCTCCAGTTATCCGGTGTAATCGTTTCCAGATGAAGCATAATTACCCTCGCAAATCCCGATATGTTTAAAAACGCTCAACAATCGTTTCCTTAATTCTGAAATGCTCTTCAGCAAGGAATCACTTCCAATTCTTGTTTTTTATGCTCGGTGAATAGCCATGCTTTTGCGCCCTTACGTGTTCCTATGAAGAACTGTTTCCCGTATACCTCCACAAATGCAGTGTCATTTTCCAACGCCAATCCATCGTAGTCGAGATCAGATACCATAAAATCAAAAGTATCCCGTCCTTCTTCGTTATAGTGTGGGCATAAACAATATGGATATAATCCCAGCATCCCATCCAGGATAATGTATTCCCACTCCTCAGTACAATCAAAACTATTACTGTCGCTATGCCCAGATCTGAACCAGCATATGGCACCCGCGCTTAGCCCTGCCAAAACTGCCAGATCATTTTCATATATTTCTTTCAGTTTTTTATCTAGCGAATACTGTTTCCAAATCTGCATCATTGTCCGAGTGTCACCGCCACCTACATAAATGATATCTGCTTCACTCAGTAGGCTATTGATTTCCTTGTCATCATAGGACTTTGTCGTAAGGCTGAGCGAGCTAACTGCACAACCTAAACTCTCAAATTCTTTTCGAATAGCTGATATATAATCTTCTGCATCATGACTCGCTGTTCCAATAAACAGCAAATTAGTCCTTTTCTTGCCTGTCAGCTCAACAATATATTTGTTAATGTTATGTGTGGTGTCTAATTCGCCACCACCAATTGCAACTACTCTGCCCATACTATAGCCACTCTCCCCAACAAATCCGATTTATCGATGTCTGCCGATCCAGTCTTTAATATAGTTTTCCGCATCTCTTGCCATGATCTCTTGCTCATAAGACATGGAAGCATGGGAATGCAGATCTGCGTATTCCGGATTGTTTTCTTCGATAAAACCGTGCATAGCGCCATCATACACTTTCACTTCCGTAAATATACCGCTGTTTCTTAACGCTTCTTCGTATTCCAAGGAACCTTTCCCAATAGGCTCGTCTCCCGCCAGAAGGAAAAGAGCAGATGGAAGGGTCCTTCTTTGTTCATCGCTCAGTTCATTGAACTGCTCCATCATATCGCTCAGGAAGCCATAGCATATGATCTGGCCTTTTACATCGATCCCTTCCAAGTGCAGTTGTAAGGCGGAAGCCATCGCATGGTAACCTCCAGCGGAATAACCAAGTATATATATTTGGCCGACATCGATGCTGTACTCATCCGAATGATCGATGAAATACTTCACAGTATCTTTGATTTCATCTACAGCATACTGCTTTGTGTACTCGCCCTTCATTAACTTGTAGTTGACAGTTATAACATTCGCATTCCAGTTATGAGAGATTCTGTCACTCTGCGTATCCAGTGTATCCGCGTCACCCGCGATAAAAGCTCCACCGTGTATGTTGATAACAAGAGGATGTTTCTCTCCGTCATCGATAAGATAAAGATTTAGATCGACATCTTCTTTTCCATCTCTTTTCAGGTAGAAGTGCTCGCCGATCAGTTCGTCATCCGTTTTGATCATGTTCTGCTGGTCTTCAGCCTGTAGTTTCTGGTCGTGGATCGCTTTCAAGACTAGACCCAGCACAGCAACACCAATAACTATAACCACCCACATCAGGACATTCAGGATCTTCTTCATCTTTAATTCTCCTCAATTCTTCGCAACAGTCTGCCTTTGTTCTAGAGAAAACTATTCTTCACAGAACTCGTATTTCGCCCACGAGCCTCCGCGGTCCGCCTTTACTAGGATCGTGCCATCATCCTCAGCTGTTACCTCCAACTTACAGCCTGGTTTCAGTTTCTGAACGTATGCCACCGGGTCCTCGATCGTCCGTCCACCTCACCTATTGTGAATAACCTAGCCCTCTAAACTGACATGTGACCTTCCCAAGCATTCCAGATATCTGGTGCAACCTTGCGCTATTCTTCCGCCTTCTTCTCCAGATAGTAGGTCACATTGCGCTCCCACCACACCTCATCGCTCCCATGGGACTCGTGTTCCATTGTCTTTCCGTTATTGAAGCCATCAATACAGACAAGTCCGACACCCAGACTCGTAAGGCATTTATAACGCGCAATATATTGCTGTTTATGTTCTGATTTACCACTTATCATGCAACATTTTGCTATTTACGCAGTCGAGATCTTTCTTGACTTTAATCTTTAGAGATCCCAGCACATATTTGCTCTTCAGAATTTCTCACCACAGTTGGGACAAAAACGTAGCCCCTCCGACAGTTTCTCTCCGCAGTTGGGGCAGAACTTCAGAGGAGTTCTTTTCTTCTCCGCTTCCTCATGCTCTTCTGGGGTCATGGGGTGGATATCCGGTTGCACATGAGGCGAAAGACCACCCATTCCCATGAAGGAAGGATCCACCGGCATCCCGATCTGGATCTGTGGGCGATACTGCACATCATCGTAGAACTTCAGCTGGCTGATATCGATCTCCCGCGCCTCTTTGTACTTCTCCTCAGATTCTGGAGTGAGGAAAAAGTTCACGATCTCTGTTTCTCCAATGATCCCTCTCGCGGCAAGCCTTTTGTCAATGAGTTTTGCAACCTCATTCATATAGTCGCTCCGCATCACAGACTTTCCGCCCGGCCACTCCTGGAAAAAGACTTCCCACAATATCTTATCGGTATTATCTCGGATAGTAGTTTTCACCTCATCCTGTGAGGAATACAGTGCAGGATTGTAGTCCGATACTTCCACTTTCCCAGCGACCCGAACTTCCATGTCGAGATCGATATGTGGTTGATCACTGTCGAACTCCCGGAATTCAACCGGTTTCACTGTCCCAAACAACGCTCTGAAACTTTCCATTTCCCCTTTTACCTCTCCTTTTTCAAGGAGCACATCCGCAGATATGCCTGTCGGTGGCTCTCGGATTCCTTATAGAAACCAACCATCTGTTCGCAGGGAAAAACGTCGCACTGTCCGCAAAAAGAGAGCCCCTTTTCCCGGCAGCAAACAACCGGGTGACATTCGTCTCCGGCTTCCCATACAGTCCCCCTGCACCCGAGGCATCTTCCCTCCAGCAGGTCCGGACACACAGAGCAATCCACTCCGCAGTATGCGATCTTTTCCTTGTCCATTGTGATCCCCATCGGTGCCCATTCGGCGCCGTTTTTTCTACCAGATAAAGGGCAGCAGCCGATACCGCACCTTCTGTTTGTACTCTGTATAGCCCTTCAGTTCCTTTTCCAGCACTTGCTCCTCGTTGCGTATCCTCTTCATGATGATGGGTATATATCCCAGCATGATGAGGAAGGAAAGTGGCGCGTTCAGCACAAGGGGCATGCTGAGGAACAGCAGCACGGTGGCAAAATACATCGGGTGTCGCACGATACCGTAGAGTCCCGTGTCCACCACGGTCTGTCCCTCCTGCACTTCGATAGTCCTGGAGAGATAGGCGTTCTCCCGCAGCACCTCCCCGAACATCCCGTAGGAAATCAGGAAGACGATGCACGCCGCCTTAACGACGCTTTTGGGGAGAAAGATCCAGCGGAATCGATAGTTGAGACCTGCCAGGATGAAGGCAGCCAGGAACATCAGTCCGCTGTAGCCGATGACTTCCTTCTGCTCGGACTGTTTCTCCTTCGCATTGAGCCTGCTCCGGAGGAGATCCGGCGCTTTAAAATACATGAGGATCCCTGCCAGCAGCATCGGGATAAATAGCAGCGCCATAAAGATCCATCCATCCCTCCAGGAAAGGGTCCCCGCAGGGAGATAGAGGAGCAGCCCAATGAGGAGGACTCCAGCCAGATATTTTATGACCCCGTCTTTGAGCAATTTCTTGTCCATATCCCACGCCTCCTTGAGAAAAGAGAACCGTTATCTCGCCAATGCCAATTTGAGGAGATACAAAAGCAGCAAATGTCCCGGGTAGAAAGCATAAAAGAACCACTTCATACCCCTTCCTCTTTGTCCATTGTAGAAGAAAAGGAAAATAAACCCGAAGAGGGCGTACCAGTAGACCCCCACGTTCCGCATGAGAGTGTAAAAGATGACACCCGCCACGATCTTGGCGTCCAGTCCGCGGTCGTTCAGCATGACAAAGATGTAGACCAGTCCCACCGCCACCATATCGTAGTCCAGCTTGAGCACCAGAGCAAGGATCAGGAAGACAAAGATGGAGACGACGCCCAGCACAGTGGAGGACTTGGAGTCCGCCTTCTCCGTGAGACGGTCGAACGCCATAAGCCCGACTACTGCCCAGGCGAAGGTGAGCATGATGTTCTGGTGGGAGAACTCCAGCACTTTTCCTGCTGTCAGGAGGTCAAAGGGGGCCTCGCTGATCAGCCCGAAGATCAGCAGTCGTATGAGATATTTCTTTCGGTCATGGGTGTGGAGGTACCCCTCCGCCACAAAGAAGGCAAAGATGGGCATCGCGATGCGCCCTATGACCCGCATCCAGGTCCACTCCGGGAAAAAGTTATCTCCCACATGGTCAAACACCATGGAGATCACAGCGATCAGTTTTAACACTGTCCCGTCCAATTTCTGATACTTTCTCAAAGCAACACGTTCTCCTTTATATATACATTAATTATTGGGATCACTCTTCCGCGCCGTATGCCTGTCTCAGCAGTTCTCTGCACAGTTTCGCCTCTTCCGGCGTCACAGCAGGTATCAGATCCAGCATCCAGACATCCTCGCCCTCTCTCCAGAAGACGAGCGTACAGTTCAGATGTTCCGAAACGAAGATCCGAACACCTCCCTCTGAGAAGTCCTCATACTCTTCGTTCCTCTCCGGAGAATACTGTTCCGGATACTCCGCCTGATCCTTGAAGACCGCTGCAGTCCAGCTCTGTTCCCCTCTCTGGAAGAAGAGGTCGTACATGGCGTAATCCTCGTTGCCATCCCGGTACATCTCCAGACCTTCTGCCTCCAGCAGATCCGTATCGATGAGGTAGCCGGTCTCTCTCAGGAAGTCCTCCGTGTCCCACTCCCCGTCGTCTGTTTCTTCCGGAAGTTCCGGAGGATCCGACAGCAGGAACCTCAAATCGCTGAAACTGTTCTTCTCCCCGTAGGAAAAGCTTGCCGTTCCGGTCCCGGTATAGAAATCATAGCGGAAAACCACACCGCCGTTGGCGGCAGCGTACGGTTCCTCGTTCTCCGAGAAAGGTTCTCCATATAAAGCCTTGAGTCCCTCGAGCATGTCCTCCTTGGACACCTGGTCCTCCGAAACGATGAGGTAGATCTCACGGAAGCGGTCTCTATCCTCGTTGTACCCGAAGTACGCGGTCCCGGAGAAGATCTCCCCGCCAAAGATGGTCCCGGAGAAATCCACTCCGCCGTAGTCTCTGTATTCCTCCCCGATGCCGATCTGTTCCATGGTCTTTCCCGCCCACTGGAAGGCATCCAGGGCATTCTCGATCCGATATCTCTCCACTCGTTTCACCTCCGGTTCCGGATCCGTCTGTGGTTCCTGTGGAGCCTTTCCGCAGGAGGTAAGGAGAAGGATCGAGAACAACAGCAATGCAAACGTCTTTTTCACAAGTTTTTCCTCTCTTATCTGTGGATGAGGAGCCTGCAGGGAACATCCTCCCCGTCTCCCATGGCTTCGCAGAAGAACTCCCATCCATATCTCTCATAGAAGCCGACGTGATCCGTGACCAGGTAGATGGGCGAGATCCCTTTGGACCTCTGATCCTCCACCGTGAGGTCCAGCAGTTTTCCTGCGATCCCCTGATTCCGGTACTCCTTTTCCGTGTAGACGGCACAGACGTTGGGCGCCAGTTCCTTGTGGTCGTGGAAATCGTTCTCGATAACGCCCATGCCGGCTGCGATCTTCTCTCCGTCCAGGCAGAGGTACCAGCCGTACTCCGTCTCCCCTTTAAGGTATGCGTCCATACACTCCAGATAGGCTTCCTCCGGCACGCCCCACTTACTGTGGAACCAATTTGCCGCTTCTTTCTCCAGCTCCGGTCTCTCCCGGAGCGTGATATATCTCAGTTGACTCATAGTATTTCCTTTCAGGAACGTTTGCGGTCCCTGTGTCCTTATTGATCCTCGTCCGGCTTCTGTCCGTCGTGGGCTTTCCAGGCGCACTCTGTTACTTGCATGTCGCTGAACTCCGCAGTGAAGGCGGAATCTTCCGGGGAACAAGCGTAGATCCCGAAGCGGATCTTTCCGTCTCCCTCCGCCATGTGACAGATGCGCATCTGTTTCCAGCGCACACCTTCTTCGGAGCACTCGATGCAGTAGTCGTCCTCCCTGCGGATCAAGCGGTACCACATGGACTTCACCGCTGCCGGGATCTCGGTGGTCGCCCAATCCGAATAGCCCCGGTTCGTTACCACGCTTCCCAGATGCTGGAACTCTTCGTTCTCATATTCGATGGAACCCTTCAGCCAATTCTCACTGTCCAGATACATCACCACACCGCACTGATCGAAGCGGTGATGGCTCTCCGTGAAGTCCGTCTTGACGATGAAGGAGAAGAACTTCTCCTCCGTCTCCATCTG
>JAFUBI010000257.1 GCA_017460285.1 Oscillospiraceae bacterium
GATGAGATGCTGAAACAGCAAAACAAGTAGTCCCTGTAGAAAGGGATATGGGAGCCGTGGATCCCCGCAAGTAGAACGGCATAGCCGTTCGAACGGAAACCTCGATCTGATTCTTTGAATCAGCCGGGGTAATTCATGGAGAGTCGCACGAGGGACAAGCCCGAAGACTGCGCAGCAACCTGCTACATGGTAAGGTGCTAATGCTTGATGCCGATCACGGCAGACGATGGAGTTTAAAAATGCTCTCTGTATCCATATGCAGAGAGTTATTTTATTTCACTGGAGGAAAAAATGAAACTATTCTACAAAGTTAGCAGACCAGACCCAGAGATGATTAAAAAGATCGCAAACACACCAGTTGGGAAGAACAGCAAAAAGACCTACGGACAGATCATGGGATTCAGAGGAGTTTTTCTCTCCCAACCAGAGGATTTCTACTTGTCCGACTCAGTGGAGAAAACTCTCGAAGAGGATCCGAAGTGGGAGTCAGAACTTTTGGAGATCGTAGAGCGATTTCAAAAGAAAGATTGGGGACTATACGTAAAAGGAACAAAGATCGAAGACTACAACCAGGAATCCCTCTGGTTCGGAGCAGATCGGGAAGAACTAGGTTTGTATGAGACAAAACATGGGCAAGTATATGTACATATGGATCGTGATGATAAAGAAACTGTCATCTACTCAAAAACAGATCCGACTGCAGAGGCACTATTGTATGAGATCTATGGGGAGCTACTGTATGATTTCCAACAGTGGAACGAGTTATAGGAAAGCCACCATTGTCAATTCCTTATGGCTTTGCTCGTTTTAGCATTCGACTTTCTCAAATCCGTAGATAACCAGAATAGGGCAGGAACTCTTTTTAATCGTTCCTGCCCTATTCTCTCGAATATCGATACATTTAGTATAATGTGCGGTTATATTTTACTATTTGTAATGATAGCTGTCACTTCTCATTTCCAAACTTCATTGACCCATAGCAGCAATTCTTTTCTCATATTCGCACGGTCTTCCTCGCATTCCTCCGGATGCTGCCGTTCAGACTTGAACGCCATCTTGTAGATCCACGGTAGTTCTGTCAATAAGGCATGACTCATGTGCTCGTATGCGATATGCTCATGTGTATATGGAAATTGGATCTCTGTCAGCTTTTTCTCCATTTGAGTTGCGCTTTCAAAAGAAGGCCATACTTCGTCGTGTTTCGAAGACAGCATCAGAATAGGTGCCTGGATCTTGTCGATCGGCATCACCGTCTCCGGTGTCACATCTTTGTCTCTGTTGAAAGTGATGATGTGCATCTCCTTCTCCCGCAGGAACATCCCCAGGATGTCGAACGTTCTACTTCTATATGGTGCATAGGGCAGTTCTTTTCCCTTATAACTCCAGCAGGAGGTTCCGGACGGTGCTTTGTTCTTCCCGCTCCCGGACAGTCCTTCACTCACGAAATGAGAAGGGACACGTACGATCACGCAGGAGAGATCCGCAAACATGGACGCTGCCACCAACGCCATCTCGCTTCCTTTGGAAGTCCCGTCGATCCCTATCTTCTCGTAGCCTTGCGTCTTCAGCCAAGAGATGGCTTTTTCTACATACTCAACGGGGACCCGGGAAAGATCCTTTGGCGTTTGCTTCGTTTTGAACAGTGCAAGAGCAAGAGCAGGTATCCCGTTCCTGTGGTAGAACTGGGCTGCCTGTTTGGTGAGAGTCATTCCTCCGTTGGAGCCGGACATCACGATAAGGACCTTATCCTTTCTGCCGCTGCCAGGATACAGGATCCCTTCAAAGCCCTCTTTTTGCACCGATGCGGTTTTCACGAAACATTTCCTCCTATTCTTTGTGTGAGATCCCATCGAAATACCGGACGATGTCCTCAATGATCATCTTTTCGCCCTCTCTTCCCTCTTTCAGAAAGGTGAAGACCGGCCACGCATGGATCATTCCCTCAATGACACGGATCTCGTAGTCTTTGACACCGCAGCGCTGAAACGACTTCTTATAATCCGGAGCGATGCCTGCGAAGACCTCGTCTCCCGCAAAATACATGATCACCTTCGGGAATCCGGTGTAATCATCCTCATCCGCTTTCCCTAATATGTACTGCGGAAGCTCATTCTTGGGATCGTAATATTTCACCATGGTGTCAAACATGTTCCAGTGAAGGATCGGGTCTCTCGGATCGATCTCCTTCATCCTTGCCTTGGCTTCTTCACTCATAAGAAGCCCGGAACAGGATACAGGGATCATCATTCCGGGCATGGGCAGTTCCTTGTACTTCTGGACCATATGCCTTCCCGCCTGAAACATGACATCCGCTCCGCCCGAAAACCCGATCCACACGATCTTCTCCGGTTCGAACCGCTCCATCATCTTCTGATGCACTTGGATCACGAATTCTGTCTCGTCCATAAGATCATAGTCCGGAAGCAAGGGATACAGTGGGATCCAAAGCTCTGCCCCTGTTCCCGCGATGTAATTTCGGATCGAGTTCCTGTAAGGGAGCTGCCATCTTCGGGATCCGCCGCCAGGGTAATAGACAAGTGCCCTGTCCGGGTCTGTTCCTTCCTTCTTTCCGACGATGATGTGGAAACCGTTCAGCATCTCATCCCGGAACTCGTATCCCCGGATCTCAGGCAGTTTGAAATGGAACTTTCTCTGAACATCGTAGGAGGCTTTCTTGAACTCCTCGTAGGACTCCTCCCGGTGGACAGAACTTCCCTTAACGACCTTCCGGACAAGCGGTTTCAGGATGCTGTACAAAATACTCATAATCGTTCCTCCACAAAACTCCGGATCTCCTTCACGTAGGCAGTGGTCTGTAGGATGGGTGCCAGATGTCCTCCCGTTACGTGTTCCACAACGTAAGGCTCATCAAACAGGAAGATCAAATCTTTTTGCATCTCCAGGGTAAAACTCTCATCGTCACCCGGAAGCGCCAGCATGACACGCCCTTTCAGGAAATCGAATTCTTCCTTCCTGCAGGGCTTCTGGTTCATGATATCGATCAGCAGGGACGTCATATGTACGTCGAACTGCCCGGTATAATCCTTAAAAGCCCAGATGAAAAAGTCCTCCATGTAGCGATACTCTTCTTCTGTCACGTCCTTTACCTTTTTTAACGACACCTTGACCAGCAAAGGCTTCAGCCAGTTGTAGGGAACATGACCCAGAGCCCACAGTGCCGGTCTTGCGATCCCCGAATATTTCTTTTTCAGGGAATCGATGGTCTTCCCGTTCAGACCCGCTGTGGAGAAGAGGCACATACCTTCCACGATATCCGGATACTTTCTCGCGATCATCTGTGCCAGATATCCTCCGTAGGACTCTCCAACCAGAATCGTCTTCCTAATTTTAAGGCTCTTCAGAAAAGCATACACGCTGTCTACCAATTCGTTGTTCGTGTCCTTTCCCATTGGGTAATCGAATGCCAGCACACGGTAAGAACTTTCCAGTTGTTGTATGAAAGAGAAATTCAGTTCCGCAATCCCCATACCTCCCGTAAGGAGAGTGATCGTCTTGTCCCCGTCCCCGCACAGGATGTACCGAAACTCGACTCCGTCCACTTTCTCATGGACGAAGGGGTGGGATGCCTGGAACGCTGTGATATCGGTCGTGAAATCCATGCCTTTTCCTCGTATGTCTCCTTATTCCGTCACCGGCAGACTTTTTCCCCGCTGCGAGAGGAACTCTCGTGAGCTGCTGCCAGCTCCAGAAGGAAACGCTCGGGATTTTCTCCTGCCAGACCGCCATGCCCCATATCCGGAAAGATCTTATAGGAAAAAGGATATCCACTCTTCTTCAAGTCTTCGATCCCTTGAGACAATTTCTTATCCACCGTTCCCTGGATCCCGTACCAGATATGCATGTCCGTGTTTTGGAACACGCTGTGATCCGTCTTCTCTCCAATCAGGCATCCATCCTGATTCTTCCAACTCTTCCAGGACGCTTTGGTATACAAAACTCTGTCCGCTTCCTCGATGCTGCGTCCTGTGATCTTTGCCAGGAACCGTTTCCTCCACTTCCCCGCTCTTCCCATGACCACAAAAAATATGCCCGTGAAGAAGAAAAGGTACACCTCTTTCAGGAACGGGCTCCGTATGTCCGGGTAATCCCGGAGAGGCATCCCGTCAGCGATCGTGGTAGTGATCTCCAGCCTGTTGTCCTCCAGGATCTGCATCAGCGTCCTACAGCCGTAGGACAGCCCGTACAGGATATCCACCTTTCCGCCGCAGTGCTCCAGGATGTAGTCCTCCAGCGATCCCGCTTCGTAGGAGATGGAACGGAATTCGGTGTCAGGCTCGGATGGGTTGAAGCCGTCGTATGCCAGAAGGATCACGTGGTATTTCTCAGCCGCGATCTTGGCGGTGGGAAGCATACCGAGATAACTGGTGCCGCCTCCGTGAAGCAGCACCAACAACTCGCTGTTCTCTTTTCCAAACTCAAAATACTTCATAGCCGAATCTTCATCGTTTCTCGGTAGATCAGACAGGCGTCTCCATGAACTCGTCGATCGCCTTCAGGACCGGGGCAGCGTATTTCTCCTGCCCGAAGAGCCACTGCTCGTGCTGCATGTCGAACTCCCGGATCTCCGGATCCCGGAAGTATTTTTTATATCTCTTCAGGTATTTCTCGCCCATCTTATTGGCGTAGATGAAGTGGACTTTCGTGTGCTCCACATGGATGTCGTCGTCCAGCCAGGTCAGCAGGTCAGTGTAATACTCGTTCCGGATGGTCTCAGGTGAGAACTTTTCGAAACAAGCCATGAACCTGTCCGCAGTCTCGTCGTTCATATCGAAAAAGTTTTTGAGTTTTTCCCTGGTCTTCTGCTTTTTCTTATCGCTCTTCGTGAAACTTGTGAGAAGAGGCACCACCAGTTTGGATTGAAGCCAGGCGGAGAACTTCCCGCTCTGATCCAGGTCGGGACTGCCGAAGATCCCATGATCCATGTGGATGTTCTGTCTTTGTATCAACTGTCCTACGAACGTGCTTCCCAGAGAGGAGCCGATCGCACCGTCGATCTTTCCGCCATAATTCTCCTGAATATATCTCTCGATCTTTTCCGTGACCTCGAGCACACTGGAGAAGGTCTTGCCGCTTCCGTCAAAGCCGTCGTAGTTGACGCACACCAGGTGATACTTTTCCCCCAGCTTATCCAACACTGTACCGAAGTTCGTCTGGTAATCACATGCTGTTCCCGGGAACAGAAACAATGTCTTTCCTTCCCTGTTTCCCATTTCGTCAAATTGCATACTCTTCCTCCTTCAAGATCCTTTCCATTTCGGAGTTTTTCTCCCAAGAAGGACCTCTGGTTAGCGTTCGCTAACCACGCCTATTCTAACAAAAACAAGCCGTTCCCTCAATAGAGTACTGCGTGTTTTTCCGCGCATTCTCTTCCTATCTCTACCCTTTTCTGGTGTGAAAAAAGCTGCTTGAGCTCTCTTCAGGAGGTTTCCTCAGAGGGAAAAGCAGCTTTTCTTTTGTTCTTTTGTATTCGACCTACAGATCGTCTTACAGGAAGAGCGCGGTGACATGGTACACGACACTTGCGAGAAGCAGCGCGCATCCGAAATAGAACAGAGCCACCCTTGCTGTCCACTTGAGAGAGTGGGACTCGCGGTAAGTAGTGGAAAGCGCCATGACACAGGGGATGTTGAACGAGCTGGCGAATATGAAAGCCAACGTCTCCGGTTTGGAGATCATAGAGGAATAGGCAGCAGCCAGCGCCATCGTGTCTGTGGCAGTAGTCTTTGCGTTGAAAGTCACGTTCACGAGACTGTTCTGACCTGTGAAGACGGCGTTGAGTACGCCCAATACTGCTTCCTTGGCAAATGCGGAGCTCAGGAACGCCATGAAGGTCCTCCAGCTCATGCCGAAGAATTTCGTCACAGGCTCGATGAAAGTACCCACCTTGTACAGCAGGCTGTCTTCCAGCAATCCGCTTGAACTGTAGGAGAAAGCCCAGAACAGCAGGGAGACCAAGAATACCGTAGTGAGTGCTCTCTTGAAGATGTCCACCGCTTTGAGCAGGGCTTCTTTGAGGATGTGTTTCCAGTGTGCTTTGTGGTAAGGCGGCAGTTCCATGATCATGCCCGTTCTGCTCTCGACAGGCGCGAGCGACTTTCCGAAGACTTTGGATACGATCCACGCCATGATGAACACATACACCAGGATCCCCAGGCACACCAGGATCGTTTCGACAGGTGAGAACACCATGTTCGCCACCACCGGCATTACAGACCAGATCGATCCGCAGGGAACAGCCCAGACGATAGCCATGGCGAGCATCCTCTGTCCCCAGTTGTCCATGACTCTGGTGCCGCTCGCTCCGCCTATCGTGCATCCGAATCCCATCAGAAGCGGACACACCGCTTTGCCCTGCAAACCCAGTTTGGAGAGGATACTGTCGAACTGGTAGGCGGCTCTCGCCAGGAATCCGATCTCTTCAAGGTATCCGAACACCAGGTTTACGCCAAAGACGAAGGCTGCCATAGAGATGCAGAAGTAGAGCGTGTTCGGGATCAGGAGGCTGAAGATCGACACCAGCCACGGATGAACGTGTAGCCCGTTGAGTAGGTTTGCGATGGGCTGATTCAGGATTCCGGGGATCATGGATCCGATCCCCATAAAGGGCACGCAGACGATCATCGCCACCAGGAACCCCAGAAGCACGATCCCCAGGCAGAGGAATTTTCCAAGCACTGGGCTGAGCAGCCGCTTATCTCCTTTGGAGAGCACATATTTCTTATGAGTGGAATCCGTCACTCCGTCGAGGACCTCTGAGATCCACTGATATTTGGCTTTGTAATCCTTTTTATCTTCTGAGACGGGTACGCTTTTGAGGCAATGCGGACTCCTGAGTTCCTGCTGGATCAGTTCCTTCAATTTTTCGTAATCCTTGTTTTCCGCAGCCACGAATGGGAGGACAGGGATCCCCAGTCTCTCCGAGAGGAGCTTGTCGTTCACGGTCTTTCCCATGGATCCCGCCACGTCCATCATATTGAGGAGCAGGATGGCAGGCTTGTTCAGTTCCGCGAATTCCGCCAGCATGAACATGCTTCGCTCCAGCTGGGAGGCGTCCACCAAAACGACCGTAAGGTCGGCCTGTCCGCCGCGGATATAGTCTGTTGTGATGACTTCTTCGTCCGAATTCCCGGAAAGTCCGTAGGAACCGGGCAGGTCGATCACCGCAAACGTCTCTCCATTATAGGTGTAGGTCCCTTCGTTCTTCTCCACGGTCTTTCCTGGCCAGTTCCCGACATGCTGTCTGGAGCCGGTCAGAGCATTGTATACGGTCGATTTGCCGGAGTTCGGCTGACCCAATAGCGCGATCCTTTTACTCATTTACCGTCACCTCGATCCTTTCCGCATCTTTTCTGTTCAGGGCGATCAGTGTCTCCCTGAGGTAGACCAATACCGGCATCTTTTTGTCGTTTTTCACCGTTTGGAACGGTGTCGATTCCGTGATGCCGATCGAAGTGATCCTGCTGATAAAGTGGGGATCTCCGCCTATAGCGGTGATCTTTCCCTCCTGATCAGGCTTTGTTTCTGTAAGTCTCATTACTGTAACCCCTTCCTTTCACGCAGCCGCAGCAATTTCCGCTACAACTTCCGCAGCTGCAGGTATTCTTCTTTTTGATCACATTCCGGAGAGCCAGCCCGGTGATGATGATCAGCAGGACGCCTACGACGATCGTCCCCGCGTTTTGCACGATCCAGGTCATTCCCCGATCTCCTTCCTCTTAAAAAACAGACGCCGATACTCCAACGGACTGTACCCGCTGAACTCCTTGAACACTTCGGAGAACTTCCCCTGATGAGTATAGCCCACAGACAATGCGACCTCCCGAACGCTTTGCATAGTTCCGGACAGAAGCGCAGATGCGCGCTCCATTCGCTTCTGTCTCAGGTAATCGCTCACATTGGTGCCGTACACCTGAACGAAATACTTCTTCAGCGCGGAAGCGCTGATCCCATAGTCCTTTGCCATCTCGGAGATCACGAGATGCGATCCGAGATCCGCTGTCAGCCTCTCCTCTGCTTCGGTGGCGATCTGCCTCTGTCCCCTGGAGACGTAGGTGACATCTCTTGCCGGTGTCAGTTCTCCCTCCTTTATCAAAAGAAACATCCGAAGCACCTCGGAGCGGAGTTTCGTGACAGAGACATCTCCGCTCCTCAGATATATCAGGAGTTCCTCCGCCATGGTCTGGATCTTTTGTCCGGAGGATGCCAGAAAGATCGAATCGTTTTCCTCGATGAGTCTCTGGAAATAGTCCTTTGTCAATCCGTAGTCCGAAAGCGCCGGCGGAAACTCTTCGCTCATCACTTCCAGATCAAAAGCCAACTCGATCCCGTCATATTTCTTGCCCGGATAGTAATACCCGTCGACAGGCTGGACCTGATTCAGGGAGAGCATCCCCTTCTCCATATAGATATAGCGGTTGCCGATAGGGAACCCGATCTCACACCTTCCATCTACACAGCAGTTAAAAGTGATGTAGTTTCCTTCAATTTCCGGGAAAAACGGGATATATTTATCCCGGATCTCATTGGACCACAGAAGGATCCCGTCCCAGAGCGGGAAGAACATGAGAGTGCTGTTGTCCATGGTGAACTTCCTGACGTTCCCCTCAGCAACATTGCTCTCGAAAGATATCTTCCTCAGTTTGTCTTCCCATTTTTTTGCAGATCTCATGCTCGCCTCTTATAGTTAGCCTCGGCTAACCTGTATTGTAATGATTTTCCTTTCCTTTCGTCTATACCGAAAGGACAATTTTGCTCCACAGGACACTTTTCCTCCCAAAAAGGACCCTCTCCGAAGACATACTTCTCAAGAGGGTCTTTAAGAACAAATACTGCTTTGGTTCAGTTCTGTTTCTTATTCCGATTCGAACTCAGGTCGTAACCAAGAGCACAAGATAATACACGACGAAGATCACATTCGTGAATCCGCCAGAAAGGATCATGTGCCATCCCTTCGGGAGTTTTCTAGCTAAAGGTCTAAGCAGAAACAGTACACCGGGCGTCAGGACTGCCATCCATGCTGGAACTATGGCCTTTCTGGTCACGACAAGGAACAGCAGGATCAGCAGACCGCTCCCCTCGCCGAGATACAGTATGATCGGAAGTTTTTGAAAATATTTCAGTGCGATATCCAGATCTTCCTTTTGCTTCTCTTCCCCGAGAAGACCCAGGTAGGCGCAATGGGAGTGGTACGCCCCTCCGGAGATGATCCCCATGCAGCAAAGGAGAAAAGCAGCGAAAGCAGGAGTCCGATACGACTCTTCCGCGATCAGCACGATGTGGTAGAAGCCTATGCAGTACAAAAAGGCGGCGACCGGTCCGAGCCATCCGCCCAGCATCACCCTTCTCTTAGGAAGTCTTCTCATAATATCGATGATCGGCTGGAGCGAACCGTTCTGCTCGAAGTCGTCCCTGTCATAATACAGAAGCATGTCCCCGCAGAACATCAGCAGTGCGCCTGCCAGTCCGATCCACAGTACAATCGTCAGCATCCTTGTTTCTTGACCTCCCTTCTAGGTCTGCTCTCCAGCAATTCCAAGAATTTAGAACAGCGTGCAGACCCAGGCGATCAATGCCGAAACAGCAGGAAAGATCACCAACAGTTTCAGCAGCTGACTTTTGATGTTGAACCCGTACTTTCGGTTCTGGTATACAGGCTCGATCTCCGGATAGTAGTACTGGAAGAACTTGAATTTCATGAGAAGGAAATAGTCAAAACAGATCATGTCATAGATCTTGTAGATGGTAAACATCATTAGAAGTCTCAGAAAAAACTGAGAAAAAGTGAATCCGCTTCGGATTCCATCCCAGATGGCGACCGCGACTGCTCCAAGTATCATGAAGAGGCTGAAAAGCAGCAGTGTCCATCCGATGATCCTTGCTCCATAGAACAGTTCCTTTGGTCTAGGTTGGATCACATCTCTTGCTTCCTTAGGCGCTGAAGAGAAAAACGCCTCTTTCTGAACGAATGCCACTGCTGAAAGCAGCATCACGCTGACCGCAGCACATACAACAAGTGAAAGAAACAACGTTAAAAACATATCTTTCTGTCTCCCAATCTTCCTTTTAAAAAACATCCGACTCAGCGCAGGTCACTGAGACTTTTTCGCCGTTAGCAAAGTCACCCACCTTCTCTGCCTATGGGCGTAGAAGGCTTTTGCCCACAGATAGACAAATAGTGTCTTCCACCCCGCATCGATGTCCACTTCGTCTGTGTATTCCGTTTCCGATCCAACTTCCTTCAGGTAGATCGTGTGATTCCACCGGGGAACAAAGGGATTCCCCTCCTTACTGGCAATCACGCTCCGGTCAAACCGCTTAATACGGATCCTGTGGATCCCCATTGGGAGGATCCCAAAAAGCCGGAACCGGAAATCGTACTCGCTACCCTCGCTCCAGACTAGATCCCGCTCTGCTTCTACCGGAGTGAAAGTGGCGTAGGGGCTCGCGATATATTGCAGGGTGGAAAGTTTCTGTATCTCCTGAAACACTTCTTCCCTCGGTGCGGGAAACACCGACGTTTTCTTAACCGTTCTCATATCCGTCCCCTAAGCCCAAACCAGAAAATGCAGCACCGCATAGGCGATCCCAGCCATGATGAGCGCAGTGAGCGAGATGTAAATGCAGCCCAAAAGGAATCCTTTGAAGTGGAACCCGTAGTCCTTGTATCCCTTGCAGCCCTTCGTTCCGGGAAGCACGATCCAATCCGGTGTCAGGGTGCAGACAAACAGCCAGTCCATCACGACAAGGTCGATCACATTCCAGGTGAAAGCAATGATCCAGGTGTAGAAAAAGACTGTCCAGAAAGACACGGGAGAAGAGCGGAAATACAGTATTGGAAAGACAGCGAGGATCGCGAACAGGGCGACCGAGTAGGCACCTCCTATCCGTTTCCCTCTTTTCTTCTCCTCTTCATTCGGTTCTTTCAACGTCGTCTTTTCCTTGATGTCGTCCGGATATTCGTGGACCATCTCCCAGGGGAAACATTTCAGGAGCATGTAGACATACAGGATCCACAGCACGGACCAGATCAGTCCCTTAAGCAACGCGTCATATATCATCGTTCTTCCTTCTTTCTCGTAATGTGGAAATCGCAGCAGCACCCGCCGGACGCGAGAGTTTCGTTTCTGGTGAGCGCAGCTCCCATCAGGGAATATGTTATATAGTCTGCTTCGCAGAGATACCGGATCAGGTGGAAGCAGTTCTCTCTCCTGCCGAGCTGGCACAGACCGCATCGGGTATAAGTGATGTCATAGGAACTGTCACCGTGCTTTTGGAAGGAATAACGCCAGTCCATCTCCCAGTCGGAACTTTGAGAGGTCTCCGCGTCCTTTTCCTTCTGCTCAGTTGTCTTTGCGTCGAAAGCGTCCTCGTTCTTGTGCCCGTTCACCATGGGCTTGCTGTTGCACAAAGCGAGGATCAGCCCGTGAAAGATCTCCTCGGAAATAAGATCAGGAGCAGCTTTGTAGAACGAGAGCACGTAACATCCGATCAGGATGTTCCCTATGAAGGAGTTTCCCTTCGGGAGATCCGGTGTTCTCTCCACCATGGCTCGGTATTCCCCGCGGACTTCTTTCCTGCGCAGGGAACGGATCCCCGCATCTTTCAGGTAAGAAAACGCATATCGGTCAAAGATCAGCGGAAATAGTCTTGCGGTCAAATCATATCTCATGTTCATTTCTCCTAAATCGGAACGGAAGCAGAGAGATCACAGAAGGATCAGCAGCCCCAGGAACATGATCGCTCCCGCCCAGTTCCCGCTGCCGCCGACACG
The DNA here is from genome assembly GCA_017460285.1 of Oscillospiraceae bacterium. Classification (GTDB taxonomy): domain Bacteria; phylum Bacillota; class Clostridia; order Oscillospirales; family Ruminococcaceae; genus RUG11783. The sequence continues at coordinate 11,792 of JAFUBI010000257.1, forward strand.
AAACGGTGCCAGCACCAGCATCAGAAAAGCTGTATTGAAGATACATGCCCATTTGGGCAGAGGGGTAAGCCCACAGACGACCGCTGCAAACAGTGTCACACCAAAGAGCAAAAATCCTACATAGCAGACGATCATGGTGACGGAAGTTTTCTGAAACAGCTCCGTGATGATCTCACGCGCCTCTTCCGTGCGTCCCAGCCGCACATACAGCCATTCCGGTACGCCGCACAGGACGTGATGAGCCATCCCGAACGTGAAGATCAGCCCGATTGAAAGCAGGATACCATTCGCGTGGATCGGAGAGATCTCCCGCATCCACAGATAGATCGCCATATACCCGAAGAACATCATGCACATGGCGACACTTCCCAGCACCATGGAGAGCACGGAACTGCGAAGCGGCATTCCATCAAACACCTCGGACAATTTCTGGTTGTCCTTCATGTATTCAAAGCGAAACCGTCCCTTAGGAAGATAAGTCAGTAGGCAGTCACATACTCCGCAGAGCAGATGCCCTGCCAATGCTGTAAGAAAAAGCCATTTAATCGCTGTCATGAGTCATTCTTCCTTTCCGGTTTCCTTCTCTTTTCCATATTGTTCCCTTTGCCTTCCAGACAAAGGGAAAGTCTGTCATTTATTGTTTCCGACCTTTTTCGCCATACCGTAATAGTTCGGGTTGCTGTGGCATTGGATCTTGCACTTGGAGCAGTCTCCGATACACTCGCAGAGTTCACCCCGTTTGTGCTCCAGAACAAGATTTCGAATGCAAAGAAAGACCAGAAAAGCGATCACCGCGATCACAAGGATCGATCCCATAGTTTTCCTCCTATATACGTTATAGAAAAATTCGAATTAAGATCTGGACGAGGACGATAGCGATGCTCGAGATCGCTATCCGCAGATGATCCAGTAGGAGCCTGCATCGAGAACATCCCGTGTCTTGTGTATCACCTTCCAAAATGGCTCATCGCTCTCTTCCGGTCCCACAAAACTCAGAAAGACGATGATCCCCACGATCGTCACAAATCCCATCACGACATACAATCCAGTCATGCTGAATGCCGGTCCTTTCCCGGGAGCCAGGGCCAGCACCGGTTGACCCGTTTGCAATAGTCCTCGTATTCCTTTCCATACAGATCCTTCAACCATACCTCTTCCGTATGTTTCATAAGGATGGTCATGAAGATCCAAAAGATCAGCGGAAGGATCAGGAAATACAAGTTTCCCAAAATCAGGATCACGCCTGTACAAAGGATCATAAAAGCGGAGTATATCGGATTGCGGACCCAGGCATAAGCGCC
>JAFUBI010000258.1 GCA_017460285.1 Oscillospiraceae bacterium
AAATGCTGGTCCTACCATCTCCGGTTATATCTTCGACAACATGGTACCGGATCGTCTCGGTCACGCCATGGTCTACTACCACAGATGGGAGGACCTGAAGGGCAACTGCCCCAGCGTTGTCTATGCGCTGCGCAATCATATGGGAAGCGAAGACGTGTCCTACGACTACACGATCCGCACCATGAACGAGGATATGGAGAAGTGCGGATTCCCGGTGAAAGAGCGCCTCTATGAACAGGAGAGCTATTATTGCCCGCACGTATCTCCCGCGGACTACGCCGCAGGCTGGTACGACAAGCTGGAAGAGATGCAGGGCAAACAAAACACTTACTATGCGGGAGAGATCATCAGTTTCGGCGATATGGAGGACACCTGCGCCGCTTCCAAAGATCTCGTCACGAGGTTCTTCTGATGGCAGATAAACGATACGAGATACTGGAGGCCAAAGAAGCCGTCCTGGCAGACAACGACGCCGTTGCAGCCGGTACCAGGGTGCTCCTTAAAGAAAAAGGCGTCTTTCTCGTGAACCTGATGTCCTCGCCCGGATCCGGAAAGACCACCACGCTGCTGCGCACCATCGACGCTCTAAACGATCGCTATCGCATCGGTGTCATCGAAGCGGATGTGGACAGCGACGTGGATGCCACCGCTGTGGCGGACGCCGGAGCGGCAGTCGTTCAGGTACACACCGGAGGCAGCTGTCACATGGACGCCTCCATGACCTTGGAGGGACTAAAACACCTGGATCTGGACGATCTGGACCTGGTGTTTCTGGAAAACGTGGGGAACCTGGTTTGTCCCGCGGAATTCGATGTGGGGGCGAACCGGAAGGTCATGATCCTCAGCGTTCCCGAAGGGGACGACAAGCCTTTGAAATATCCCCTGATGTTCACCGTCAGCGATGCGATGCTCATCAACAAGATCGACGTCGCACCTGTTTTTGACTTCGACTACGATTCCTGCGAGCAGCGCGCCAAAGTCCTGAATCCAAACCTCTTCACCACGAGGATGTCCTCCCTCACCGGGGAAGGGTTCGACGCTTGGCTCCAATGGCTCGAAAAGGAGATCTGCCGCTGGAGGGAAGAATTATGAGAGTCATCGAACTGAAAGAGACCGTTACCGCCTCCAACGACAGGGATGCGGACCGCATCCGCCTGGAGACAAAGAAGAACGGCACTCTCCTCGTCAACCTCATGTCCTCTCCGGGTTCCGGAAAGACCACTCTTCTGGGGAGGACCATCCGGGAGCTCTCCGACGAACTGAAGGTCGGGGTTTTGGAAGCGGACATCGCCTCCTCTGTGGACGCCGAAAGGATCGAAGCGCTTGGTGCGAGATCTGTTCAGGCTCATACAGACGGCATGTGCCACATGGATGCCGGCATGACAGAGGAAGGTCTGAGGGCTTTGGAATATGAGGATCTGGACCTCGTTTTCCTGGAAAATGTGGGAAATCTCATCTGTCCCGCGGAATACGATACAGGAGCCTCCAAAAATGTTATGATATTGAGTGTCCCTGAGGGAGACGACAAACCTTTGAAATACCCGCTCATGTTTTCCGTGAGCGATGTCGTCCTGATCACCAAGACGGACGCTCTTCCCTATTTTGATTTCGATATGGAAAAATGCCGAGAGCGGATACGCCGGTTGAACGAGAGAGCACTCGTCATCCCGGTCTCCGCCAAAACAGGCGACAACATCAACGCCTGGACCGACTGGCTAAAAGATGCATTAAACGACTGGAGAGATCCAGAGCAAGAGGTAAACGCATGAAAGACCAACTCAACCGCATGATGAACGAACGGGATTTCCGTCAGGATCCCAATTACTCCGCTCCGGATCCGGAGAAGAAAAAGCTGATCCTTCAACTGGCGACTATGATCACCGACCGATATGTCCAGAAGTACACCCACACCATAAAAGTGGACGATCCGGAATACTGGGCACTGGACTCCGTCGCCACCAAAGAGGAGATCAAGTTCCTCCTCAGTTTCAAAAAGACCCGCGTCCCCTACACCACCTCTGAGATCGCGAAGAGAAACAATATGTCTGAGGAAGACACCCAGAAGATGATCGATCACCTTCTGTGGGTGGGTCTCCTGGAGATGACCAGAGAAGGAGAAGACAAACACAAAGCATACAACGTTCCCATCTTCGTCCCCGGCTCCGCCGAGTTCATGATGATGAACGACGAGCTCACAGAGAAGAATCCCCATCTGGCCACTTTCTTCAACCTCATGACCCAGATGCCTCTGGAGAACGTCACTCAGATGGTTCCCCTGGGAGGCGCCGGCATAGGAATGCACGTCATTCCGGTAGAGAAAGCCATCGCGCATGAGAACAAGTCCGCCAGCGTGGAGCACATCTCCCACTGGCTCAACAAATACGACAAGTACTCCGTAGGTCAGTGCACCTGCCGCAAACAGCAGACCATGCGCGGCGAGGGTTCCGGAGATATCAACGGGGAGTTCTGCATCGGTGTGGGAGACATGGCGGAATACTGCGTAGACCGCGGTATGGGGCGCTACATCTCCTACGATGAAGTCATGGAGATCCTCCAGAGAGCGGAGGACCACGGATTCGTGCACCAGATCACCAACATCGACGGCGAGAACAAGATCGTCGCCATATGCAACTGCGCTCCCGGCGTCTGCAACGCGCTGCGCACCTCCCAGCTGTACAATACCCCCAACATGTCCCGCTCCGCATATCGCGCTCACGTGGACAAGGAAAAATGTGTAGCCTGCGGAAAGTGCGTCGAAGTCTGCCCTGTTGGCGCTGCCAAGCTCGGGCAGAAGCTCTGCACCAAACAGGGCGAGGTAAAGTATCCAAAGACCCAGCTTCCGGACAATCACCTCTGGAGCGCCAAAAAATGGAACCCCAACTACCGTGAGGACGCGAAGATCAACTGCTACGACACCGGTACTGCCCCCTGCAAGACCGCGTGTCCAGCTCACCTCCCCATCCAGGGATATGTGAAGATGGCAGGCGAAGGCCGCTATCTGGAAGCTCTCCGCCTCATCAAGCAGGACAACCCCTTCCCGGCAGTCTGCGGATCGATCTGCAACCGCCGCTGCGAGGACGCCTGCACCAGAGGCACCATCGATCAGCCTATCGCCATCGATGAGATCAAGAAATACATTGCGGGACTGGAACTGGACGATGAGAACCGCTATGTCCCCAAGTGCGAGAACGACAACGGCAAGATGTGGGGTCCGGACTACAAGATGGCAGTCATCGGAGCCGGTCCTGCCGGACTCACCTGCGCCTATTACCTCAGGACTCGTGGATACGATGTCACCGTCTTTGAGAAAGAGAGCCGTCCGGGCGGCATGATGCTCAACGGCATCCCCTCCTTCCGACTCGAGAAGAACGTGCTCCAGGCGGAGATCGAGATCCTGGAAAAGATGGGCGTGGAGTTCCGCTGCGGTGTAGAAGTCGGCAAGGACGTCACCATCCAGGGACTCCGTGAGGACGGATACAAGGCATTCTATCTGGCTATCGGTCTTCAGGGCGGAAGAGCCGCCGGTGTTCCCGGCGAGGACGCCAAGGGCATCGAAGCCGGTGTCACCTTCCTCAAGAGAGTCAACCAGGATCACGAACAAAAACTGAACGGCGATGTGGTCGTCATCGGCGGCGGTAACGTCGCTGTGGACGTGGCGCGAACCGCTCTTCGCACCACAGAGGGCAAAGTCACCATGCTCTGCCTCGAATCCGAGAAAGAGATGCCTGCGGCGAAGGACGAAGTGGACGAAGCGAAAGAAGAGGGCATCGAGGTCCTCAATGGCTGGGGTCCCAAGGCGTTCCTGAAGGACGGGGACGGAAAGGTCATCGCCGTCGTCTTCAAGCGCTGCACCCGAGTATACGATGCGGATCATCGCTTCAGCCCGGAATATGACGAGAACGAAACCATAACCCTTCCCTGCCAGAACGTTCTGGAAGCCATCGGACAGTCCGCTGTATGGGGGACCATGCTGGACGGCACAAAGGTAGAACTCCGCAGAAACGGCACCGTCGTGGCGGATCCTCTCACCTTCCAGACCGGAGAACCGGACATCTTCGCCGGAGGCGACGTCTGCAACGGAGCGCGCTTCGTCATAGACGCCATTGCGGAAGGCAAGAAAGCCAGCGAATCCATGCACCGCTCGGTCCATTTCGGACAATCCCTGACCATCGCAAGAGACCGCAGGGAATTCATCGAACTGGATAAGAGCAACATCGTAGTCGAAACCTTCGACAGCTGCCCAAGACAGGTCCCCAGGCGCAAAGTGACCGACCCGAGACACTCCTTTGAGGACAACCGCCTCACCTTCACCCTGGAGCAGATCCAGAACGAAGCCAAGCGCTGTCTCGGATGCGGCGCCACCACCGTGGATCTCAACCGCTGCATCGGCTGTGGATTGTGCACCACCCGGTGCGAGTTCGACGCCATTTACCTCTCCCGCGACCTTCCCCATGCCTCGGATATGGTCCGCGCGGAGGACAAGTTCGGGAAGATCGGACCTTATGCGGTCAAGAGGGCTTTCAACATCGTATTCAATCACAATAAGGAAGACTGATGCACGAAATGGGTA